>JAPYQV010000556.1 GCA_029937205.1 Alphaproteobacteria bacterium | reverse complement strand
TGTGGTCGGCGATCTTTCGGCGCAGGCCGAAAGCGCGCTCGACGCCGGCTTGCCGGGCGGGCCGTTCACCGGCGTGCCGTTCCTGATCAAGGAAATCGGCGTGCAGGCGGCGGGCTCGACCTTCCGCATGGGCAGCAAGCTGTGCGACGGCTTTGTCTCCAATGCCGACACCGAACTGATGCGCCGCTTCCGCCGCGCCGGCCTGGTGACCATCGGCACCACGCCAACGCCGGAATTTGGCTTCAACCCGACCTGCGAATCGGACCTGCACGGCCCAACGCACAATCCCTGGGACCTCACGCGCAGCCCCGGCGGCTCGAGCGGTGGCGCTGCGGCGGCAGTGGCGGCGCGTATTTTGCCAATGGCCCACGCCAATGATGGCGGCGGCTCGATCCGCATCCCGGCCGCCGCCTGCGGCCGGGTCGGCCTGAAACCACCACGCGGTCGCGTGCCGGCCGGGCCGGTCTCCGGCGAGCCCTTGAGCGGCCTTGCCATTGAATTGTGCGTCAGCCGCAGCGTGCGCGACAGCGCGGCACTGCTTGATGCGGTGGAAGGCGCCGATGTCGGCGCGCCCAATGTGATCGCCTCGCCGCAACGTCCCTATATCGATGAAGTATCCGTGCCGCCCGGGCGCCTCAAAATCGCCTGGAGCGCCAAGGCCATCAATGATGCCAGCGTGGATGCGGAGGTGGTGGCGGGGCTTGAGAAGAGTGTGGCGCTGCTCGAATCCCTCGGCCATGAGCTTGTCGAAGACGCGCCGGTGATCGATTGGCCGAGCTATTTCGACGCGCTGGTGGTGATCTGGTCGGCCAATCTCGCCTGGTCGATCGACCTGATGGGCAAGATCATGAACCGCAGACCGGGCAGCGATAATTTGCAGCATGTGACCGAAGCGATCTGGCGCCACGGACAAGGCATTTCGGCAACCGACTTTATTGCCGCGCAAGCCGTTTTCAACACTGCCAACCGCGCCGCCTCGGCGATGTTTGAAAAATATGATCTGGTACTTTCACCGACCCTGGCCAAGCCGCCGATCAAGCTCGGCACCCTCGACCAGAATGCCGAAGGCGTGGATACCAAAGAATGGACGAAGCGCGTTTTTGAATGGTGCGCCTTCACGCCGCTCTACAATTCCACCGGCCATCCGGCGGTCTCGCTGCCGCTCCATTGGATCGAGGGCGGCCTGCCGGTCGGCATGCAATTCGCCGCCGACATGAACGATGAGGCCGGCCTGATTCGCATATCGGCCCAGCTCGAAGAAGCCCAACCCTGGGCCGACCGGCGGCCAGGTGTTTGCTACGCATAGCACCAATGGGCCATTAAGAATGACCCATTGTATTGGCCCCTCAGAGGCCGGGCGGGTGCATCCGCACCACATGATTCCCTGGGGGCTACCTCGCATTAGCTCGGGCGCGCGGTCGCGCTTATGAAACGGTGACGCGCAAGACGCATCACATTCTGATAAGAAATTTGATCAAGCGGAGAAAAAATATGAGTGACATCAAACGCGACCTCGTCGGTTATGGCGGCAAGCCGCCGAGCAAACCTTTCTCCAACGGCGCCCGCCTCGCTGTCTCCATCGTCGTCAATTACGAGGAAGGCTCGGAATATTCCCACGCCATGGGCGACAACCGCCAGGACACGATGTTCGACTGGGGCGCCTATCCGACGCCACCCGAGATCCGCAATCTGGCGGCGGAATCCGTCGCCGAGTATGGCTCGCGGGTCGGTGTCTGGCGGGTGCTGGATGTGCTCCAGGCGGCGGATGTGAAATCCACCTTCTTCGCCTGTGCCGTGGCGTTCGAGCAAAATCCCGAGGTCGCCAAAGCGGCCATCGCCGCCGGCCATGAGATTTGCAGCCATGGCTACAGATGGGAAGAGGTGTTTACCCTCAGCGAGGACGAAGAGCGCGCACATATCCAGATGGCGATCAAATCCTTCACCGAGACCTGCGGCAAACGCCCGGTCGGCTGGTATTGCCGCTACGGCCCGAGCGTGCGCACGCGCCGCCTGGTGGTCGAGGAAGGCGGATTTATCTACGATTCAGACGCCTACAACGACGATTCACCCTATTTCGTCGACGTCGACGGCACGCGCCATTTGGTCGTGCCCTACGCCACCGACGCCAACGATTTCAATTTCTGGCTCGCCCCTGGCTTCGTCACCGCCGGCGATTTCGACACCTACCTGCGCGACAGTTTCGACACCCTCTACAACGAGGCGGCAAACTACCCCCGCATGATGTCAATCGGC
>JAPYQV010000042.1 GCA_029937205.1 Alphaproteobacteria bacterium | reverse complement strand
GCGCGTGCTTCGCTGGCGGAATAGATGCCGTCCTCGGACCCGGCAACGCTAACCTGATCGACTTGATAGCCGCCTTTTTCAGTGTTTTGCCGCAACACGTCAAAATTGCCACCGCGCGCGTGGCCGAAAGCGAAATCATAGCCGACAACCACATGGCTGACGCCGAGCCCGCCAACCAGCAGACTGTGGATGAAATCGTCCGCCGCCAGGGCGGACAATTCCGCGTCAAAGCGCAGTAGATAAAGAATATCGACACCGAGAGCGGCGATTTCGCGCAGTTTGATGCGAAACGGCGTGAGGCGGAACGGTCCGTCGGTGCGGCCAAAAAATTCGCGCGGGTGGGGCTCGAAGGTCAGCACCGCGAGCGGCGCGCCGCGCGCACGCGCAATGCGGCCGGCTTCCGCGATAACGGCCTGGTGGCCGATATGGACGCCATCAAAATTGCCGATGGCAACGACCGCGCCCCGCCCTTGGGCAGGCACATCGCGCCAATGCCGATAGATGCGCATCGCCGCGCCCGCTCCTATTGTCGAACCGTTAGTGGATGGAAAAAGCCAATCGCCTTAAAACGGCGCAGAGAATAGGCGCATCACCGCTTTTTGGCCAGCCATTAACCGGCCTCGGCGAGCGCGCAGAGCTGTTCGTGCGAGGGCACCAGAATGAGCGCATCGCCCTTTAAAACCACCTTGTCGCCGACCACGCACCTTGTGTCCATTCTGGCGCGGCGCTTGGCGCCAAAGAGCTCGGCCACCGTGACGCTCGCCACCACTTCGTCGCCGGCGCGTACCGGCGCCAGAAAGCGCAGATTTTGGCTCATATAGATGCAGCCCGGCCCCGGCATGCGGGTGCCGATCACGGCCGAAATCATCGCCGCGGTGTACATGCCATGGACGATGCGGCCGTCAAATATGGTGCGCCCGGCGAACGCCTCGTCGAGATGGAGCGGGTTGTTGTCGCCCGATACCTCGGCAAAGAGCTCAACATCGGCTTGGGTGATAACACGGCGATATTCGCCGCGCAGGCCGACCTCTAAATCCTCAAAACAATAACTTGTCAGCCCGTCTTGGCTTGTCGCTGGTTGCATTCCGCTTCCTTATGATCAAAGAGAGTGTTCTGAAGCTGCGCTCCACATAGATTGTGCAGCGCGATATCGGCGCGTTATAGCGCACCCGCCGATTTCGCCGCAAGCGCTAGTCTATCAACAGTTTCGCGCGAAACCATCTTTTGTGCGGCGCACCATAGGAAGCCGCCATTTGACAGGCATAGAGGCAAATTCTACAGATCAAAAATAAAGGAGAGGCGCATGATCACACTGAACGCCATCTTGAAGGCCAAGCCCGGATGTGAGGAGACGCTACTGAAGGCGCTGGTCGAAATCGGCGATTATGTCAACCACAACGAGCCCGGCACCGTCGGGTTTTTTATCGGGCGGGACACAGAAAACCCGCTGATATTTAATACCTATGAGCGCTTTGTCGACAGCGCCGCCATGGACGCCCATAACGGCTCGCCCTACCGCGGCGAATGGGGCGAAAAATATGGCGAATTGTTCGACGGCGAGACCACACGTTTTATTTGCGCGGAAATTTTCAGTAAATAATCCCCACAAAACAAAACGACAGAGAGGTCGTCATGGCAAAGTTTCCCACAGTTCGCACACCTACCATTGAGGAAATTCTCGACATCGCCGATTCCTACGGCTTGTCGATCTCGATCGATGAAGCCGAATCCTATCAAGGCCTGATGGCGGGAGTCATCCAGTCCTATCATCGCCTTGATGATTTGGTGGAGCCCAAATTGCCGGTGAAATATCCGCGTATGCCGGGCTATCGTCCGGAAGCCGAAGAAAATACCTACAATGCCTGGTATTATAAAAGCGTCGTGAAGGGCAAAGCCAAGGGCCCGCTCGCCGGCAAGAAGATCGTCCTTAAAGACAATATCTGCCTCTCCGGCGTGCCGATGATGAACGGCGCCTCTGTGCTCGAGGGCTTTGTGCCCGATATCGACGCGACGATTGTGACTCGCATATTGGACGCCGGCGGCACGATTATCGGCAAGGCGGCCAATACGTATCTCTGTTTCGATGGCGGCAGCGCCACAACGGCCACCGGTATGATCGAAAATCCGCACAAGAAGGGCTATTCCTCAGGCGGCTCCTCGGCCGGCTGCGCCGTGCTGATCTCGATCGGCGAGGCCGATATGGGCATGGGCGGCGACCAGGGCGGCTCGATCCGCATGCCGGCCGGCTGGACCGGAATTTACGGCCATAAGCCGACGCACGGTTTGGTGCCTTACACCGGTGTGTTTCCCATCGAACAGACTCTCGACCACACCGGACCGATGGCCAACACTGTGACCGACATCGCGACGCTGCTTCAGGTCGTGGCAGGATCCGACAGCCATGATCCACGCCAGATCGGCACCAAGACGCAGAATTACGTCAAGGCGCTCGGCAAGGGCGTCAAGGGCATGACCATCGGCATTCTGAAAGAAGGCTTCGGCCTGGCCAACAGCCAAAAGGCGGTCGACCAAAAGGTCAAGGCAGCTGCCGAGAAGTTTAAGAAGCTCGGCGCCAAAATGAAGCAGGTCTCGGTGCCGATGCATCTCTACGGCCTCGACATCTGGAATGCGATCGCTGTCGAAGGCGCGACCGAGCTGATGCTCAAGGGCAATTCGATGGGCACCAACTGGGAGGGCTATTACAACACCTCGATGATGGACGCCTACGCCCATGCCTGGCGCGAGCGGCCCGACGATCTCTCGACCACCGTTAAAAACGTGATGATGCTGGGCGAATATATGAACCAGAATTATCACGGCCATTATTACGCCAAGGCACAAAATCTGAGCCGTAAGCTGCGCGATTCCTATGACGAAATATTGCAGGATGTGGATCTCTTAGTGATGCCTACCCTACCCATGCAAGCGGCCAAACTGCCGGCGCCGGATTGTTCCATGGAAGAGTATGTCGATACGGCGCTCAACATGCTGAACAACACCGCGCCCTTCGATTGCTCTGGCCACCCCGGCATGAATGTGCCGTGCGGCATGAACAATGGTCTCCCCATCGGCATGATGCTGGTCGGCAAGCGCTATGACGACGCCACCGTCATCCAGGCCGCGCATGCCTTCGAGAAAATCGGCAATTGGAAGAAAATGTAACCGGCTTGAGAGCATAGCGATGAGGCGAAAGACAGCGCGGCGGTGGTTCGCCACCGCCGCGTTTTTTCTTGGCGTTTTCACTGTCTTACAAAACGGGGCGGCGGAAGAGCGTGCGTCCGATGATTTTGATTCCCTGCTGGAGCCGATCCGCCTGCACTTTAATGTTCCCGCACTGGCGGGAATTCTGATGCATGGCGACCGCGTCGCCGGCATCGGCGCGGTTGGCTATCGCAAATTGGGCGAGAGCACTCTGGTCAGCCGCGACGACCGCTGGCATCTCGGCTCGATCGGAAAATCAATGACCGCCACCATGATCGCACGGTTGGTCGAGCGCGGTGTGCTGTCATGGGATTTGACCATCGGCAAGGCGCTCGGCGTGGTTATTCCGGAGATGGACGGATGCCTACCGCCCGGTGACGATGGAAGACCTGTTGTCGCACCGGAGCGGCCTGGTGGGCGCCATGACGGCGCTTGATATCTGGGACGGCAATCTCTGGCGCAGCACCAAAACAAAAGCCGAGCTCCGTCTCGATATCGCCAAGGAGGCGCTGATAATCATTCCACAAGCGCAGCCGCGTGAGGTCTTTCACTACAGCAATGCCGGCTATGTCATCGCTGGCGCCATGGCCGAACGCGCCGCCGGAGAGCCCTGGGACGAGCTTATGATAAACGAACTGTTCGCGCCGCTCGGCATGAATTCGAGCGGCTTCGGCGCACCCGGTTCAACCGCCAAGCTCGATCAACCCTGGGGCCATTATGAGGGCCGCACGCGGATTGTCCCGGTCGAGCCCGGACTGGTTGGCGACAGTCCACCGGCGCTCGGCCCGGCGGGCACCATCCATGCGTCGCTTGACGATATGGGACGCTATCTCTCGGCTCATTTGCTCGGCGCGCGCGGACGCGGCTGGCTGCTTGAGCCGGAAACCTTTCTCCGGCTACACCGGCCGCTCGGCGGAGAGGATTACGCCCTTGGCTGGGTGGTGGTGGCGAGCCCGTTCGCCGGCGGCCTCGCGCTCACCCATGCCGGCAGCAATCTGAATTGGTACTCGGTGGCCTGGGTCATGCCGGTTCTGAACATCGCGCTCTTCGTCGTCACCAACCAGGGCGGCGAGGCGGATTTTCGCGCCGCTGATGAAGCCGTCGGCGCGTTGATGCGATATGCCGGCGAGACCATCCCCGGCATCGCGCGCTAAGCTTAATCTCTATTCCTTTACCACCACCGTGGCTTCGACCTCGCAGCGGATATCGGGCGCGTAGAGCGCCTGCACGCCCATCAGCGTGGCTGAAGCCGGCATCACGCCTTCGAAGAGTTTGTGGTTGGCGGCGTTGACCACTTCACCATCCTCGGGCGCGTAATTCACGACATAGGTGTTGAGGCGCACAATGTCCGCTGGCGTGGCGCCGGCCTCCGCTAGAATTTTCCTGATGTTGATATGCGCTTGGGCGATTTGGCTGGCGAGGTCCGGGCCGACCAGATTGCCGTTTTCGTCCCAGCCAACTTGCCCCGAAAGATAAACCGTTTTGCCGCCCTCGACTGCGACCGCATGGCTCAGGCCGTAGGGCAAATAAGGCACCATATTGTCCGGATTTATGTGCGTCAGTTTCGTCATGGCAATATCTCCCTGTTGGTTGTTTGGCTATGCCGACTCTTTTGCGGTGAGTGATAGCTCTGCGACCATCTCCTCGCGCATTTTGAATTTTTGAATTTTACCAGTGACGGTCATGGGGAAGCCGTCGACGAATTTGACATAGCGCGGAATCTTATAATGCGCGATCTGGCCTTTGCAGAAGGCGCGGATCTCCTCGGTGTCCGATTCTTCGCCCTCTTTGAGGCGCACCCAGGCGCACAATTCCTCGCCATACTTTTCGTCCGGCACGCCGATCACCTGCACGTCCTGAATCTTCGGATGGCGATAGAGGAATTCCTCGATCTCACGCGGATAAACATTCTCGCCGCCGCGGATCACCATATCCTTGATACGCCCGACGATCTTGCAAAAGCCTTCTTCATCGATGGTCGCCTGATCGCCGGTGTGCATCCAGCCGGCGGCATCGATCGATTCGGTTGATTTTTTCGCATCGTTCCAATAGCCCAGCATGACCGAATAGCCGCGCGTCAAAAGCTCGCCCGGCTGGCCGGGCGCAACGATGATGCCGGCATCATCGACGATCTTGACTTCCACATGGGGATGCACCCGCCCCACCGTGGAGACCCGCCGCTCGATCGAATCCTCGGCCGAGCTTTGAAAGCTCACCGGACTGGTCTCGGTCATGCCGTAAGCGATGGTGACCTCCTCCATATGCATATCGCCGATCACCCGCTTCATGACCTCGATCGGGCACGGCGAGCCGGCCATGGTGCCGGTGCGCAGCGACGAGAGATCGAAATTACCGAATTCCGGATGGTCGAGCTCGGCGATGAACATGGTCGGCACGCCGTAAAGCGCGGTGCAACGCTCCGCCTCAAGCGCGCGCAAGACGTCAAGCGGCTCGAAGCCTTCGCTCGGATAGACCATCGCGGCGCCGTACGCAGCGCACATCATATTGCCCATGACCATGCCGAAACAGTGATAGAGCGGCACCGGAATGCACACCCGGTCGCGCTCCGAGAGGCCGAGCGCCTGGCCGTTGAAATAGCCGTTGTTGAGAATATTGTGGTGGGTCAGCGTCGCCCCCTTGGGGAAGCCGGTGGTGCCGCTGGTAAACTGGATGTTGATGGCGTCGTCGAACTGCAGTTCGGACCGCAATTTTTCGAGCTGTTCGCGCTCAGCGTCTCCGGCGCGCTCGCGAAGCTCGGAGAAATTAAACATGCCGGCATTTTTTTCCTCGCCGAGCCGTATCACCGTCTTCAAATGGGGAAGCTTTGCGCTCTTCAGCGCGCCTGGATCGGCGCGATCGATCTCCGGTGCAAGCTCGCAAATCATCTCGAGATAGCGGCTCGACTTAAACGATTCAGCCGAGATCAGCGCTTTGCATTCCACTTTGTTGAGCGCGTATTCCAATTCCGACAGGCGGTATGCCGGATTGATATTGACCAGTACCAGCCCGGCCTTGGCGCTGGCGAATTGGCTCACCGCCCATTCCGAATTATTCGGCGACCAGATGCCGATGCGATCGCCGCGCTCGAGACCGAGCGTCAACAGGCCGGCCGCCACGGCATCGACTTCACGCTTCAGTTCGCCGTAGCTCCAGCGCACATCCTGGTGGCAGACGATAAGCGCGTCACGGTCCGCAAAGCGCGCCGCCGTTTCGTCAAATTGTTGGCCGATGGTCTTGCCGAGGAGTGGGACATCGCTCGCGCCGTGAACATAGCTCTGCATCAATATTTCCATCAAATCTCTCTTCCCAGTATGGCACTTGGCTACCGGCCAAGTAGGAAATGTATCGCATAGCGCCCTTCCTCCGCACCCATCGATTTTTGGCGCCGCCCTGCCTGGATTGACGCCGCGACCAATTGAAGTGTTAATAGATGGGGAAATGCAATTGCCGGAAGGGGCACCGGCGATTCGCGATAGGGGAGTTGAACCTGCGTGAGTCAGGAATCTGCCGCAAAGCTGTCGCGCGTACGCCTGCTGGAGAATCTGAGCGCGGAGGCAATTGTATCGCTTGAAAAGCGCAGCCATTGGCGGCGCTATGCCCGCGATGAACAAATTCTCGACCGCGATAGTGAATCGCGCGATGTCTTTCTGATCGTCGAAGGCAGCGTCGAGGTGGTCAATTACTCTCTGTCGGGACGCGAAGTCGCGTTCGGACATGTGGCCGAGGGTGGCTATTTTGGCGAATTATCAGCGATCGACGGCGGCCGGCGTTCGGCCAATATTATTGCCGTTGAGAGCGGCCTGCTGCTCGTCGTGCCGCCCGATGTGTTCACCGAAATTCTCACCCAGAGCCCGCCGGCGACAATGCAGGTGTTGCGCCGTCTGGCGCATATCATCCGCACCGCTGATGACCGCATCATGGACCTCAGCACGCTCAAGGCGGTGCAGCGGGTTTATGTGGAATTGTTGCGCTTGACGGAATTCGACGAAAATTTCGGCAAACACCTCATTCGCCCGCTGCCGACCCAGCGCGACATGGCGCGGCGCGCCAGCACCTCACGTGAAACCGTGGCGCGTGTGCTCGGCCAACTGGCACGGGCGAACGTGGTCGAGCGCAAAGGACGCACGCTATTTGTCCTCGACAAGAAGCGCCTGTTGGAGATGACGGACGCCATGGAAGGCGATGAGGAATCACTCCGTTAAAGTGAATTTTGCGTTCCCGGTCCATGTGATTCGCATCACATGATTTATTAACCGGTTGCCCTAACCTGACCCTGTATTCGGCGAGTTGAATTCAGGAGCGCGGCATGGGTGATTTGCAGCAACCGACAAAGCACAATTCGACCAGCCTTTCGCCGTGGCTCAAATTAGGCAGCCCTGTCGAATTCGAACGTCTCGCCCATTCCTGTCATGCCCTGAACAAAGATCCGGCGGAACCGATCGGCGCCTTTCTGGCCGATCTCTCGGCCTTGCCCGAAACCCTGATCGATCGCTTTCTGAGAACGCCCGACACCGCGGCACTTGCCATCCTCTGCCGCTCTCTCGGCTTTTCACGCCATTCTTTTGAGGCGCTGACGTTATCCTGCGCGCCAACGCTCGGCAGCGCTTCCGTGACATTGGCGAGCGCCTTGTTCGACGCTCTGGATTGTGAACGGGCGGAACGCATTGTCGCCTATTGGCGCATCTCTGAACCGCGCTGCGACGCACCGACGCGCTTTGCCATCCCGCCACGTCACAGAGATAGCTGAAGAGAGATAGCTGACGGATATCCGAGCGCTTTTAGTTCGGCAATTCCAGGTGTAATTCCACACCGCCGAAGCCGTGTTCGGAATCACCACCGCGGATAATAACCGCCGTTAGCGAGGACGGGATATCGACGCCGGACAGGCTGCGCGTGAAGGGCTGTTCGTCGACATGGGGGTGGGCCAGCACCCGGGTTGCCAGCACTGTGCCATCCGGCGCCACCACTTGCCAGCGGTCGGCATAGTGATCCCACTCGGTATCGTCATGGCGGAGCGTAACGCTGAATTGATAGCTTCCCCCATTGCTCCGGCGCGCCTCGGCCTTGAGCACATCGACCTCTCCGGCCGATGCGTATGACACCAGACTGAGACAGCAGGCGAGAGCCCCGATAGCGGCACTATATTGTTTCCACATCGCCTCACCTCATTGCCGAAAACATCAAACAACCCGACCCCATCGGAAAGCTGGTCAAGGTAGGACCGTTCCCCCATGATGCCATAACTTTTGGTGGTTCCACAGAGACGCTGGGGAGTGACGCTGGGGAGTGACGCTGGGGAGTGACGCTGGGGAGTGACGCCGGGGCACAAAAAATCGTAACAGCTACAAATAGGTCAGGAACATGGATCTCGGAATCAAAGGCAAACACGCCATCGTCTGCGCATCAAGCAAGGGGCTCGGGCGCGCCTGCGCCATTTCTCTCGCCGAGAATGGTGTGTCGGTGGTCATTAACGGGCGCGACCAGAAGGCGCTCGATGCCACGGCGCGCGATATTGAAAGCAAATATGACGTTCAGATCACGCCGGTCCAGGGCGATGTCAGCACGCCGGAGGGCCAGCGCGCCCTGCTCGCGGCCTGCCCCAATCCGGATATTTTGATCAATAACAATGGCGGGCCGCCGTTCAAGGATTTCCGTGAGCTCGACCGGGAGGCCATGCTCGCCGGGATGACCATGAATATGATTACGCCGATCGAGCTGATACAGGCGGTGATCGACGGCATGGTTGAGCGGCGCTTCGGGCGGATCGTCAACATCACGTCGCTCTCGGTCAAAATGCCGATTCCGGGGCTCGACCTCTCCAGTGGCGCGCGTGCCGGCTTGACCTCGTTCCTGGCCGGCGTTGCGCCAAAAGTGGCCGAGCACAATGTGACGATTAACAATGTCCTGCCGGGATTTTTCCTGACCGACCGGCAAAACGCCGCGCTTAACAAGGCCATGAGTGAGCGCGGTCTCAGCCTGGAGGAGGCCATCGCCGAGCGCGCCGAAAGCGTGCCGGCCAAGCGTTTCGGCGATCCGGCCGAATTCGGCGAGGTCTGCGCTTTTCTCTGCGCCGCGAGCGCCGGCTATATCACCGGGCAGAATTTATTGATCGACGGCGGCCGTTTTCCCGGCGCGTTCTAATACCAAGGAGCGCCGCTTATTCGGCGTCGGCCGCGACCTGCATGCGGACGATGACATCGGGGTCTTTCACCCGGCCGCTCTGGCCTTCGCCCTTCTTGATTTGATCGACGAATTCCATGCCCTCGGCGACTTGGCCCCAAACGGTATATTGCCGATCAAGAAACGTGGCCGGCGCAAAGACAATAAAGAACTGGCTGTCGGCACTGTCCGGTTTTTGTGAGCGTGCCATGGAAACAATGCCGCGTACATGTGATTCACCGGAGAATTCCGCCTTGATATTCTCCCCGGAGCCACCGATGCCCAAGCCTTTCGGATCGCCGGTTTGGGCCATAAACCCGTCTATGACACGGTGCCATTTCAAGCCATCGTAAAAGCCTTCGCGCGTCAATTCCTTGATGCGCGCGACATGGTTTGGCGCCAAATCCGGGCGCAATTCGATCACAACGCGACCATCCTTGAGATCGAGATAAATCGTATTTTCAAGATCGCGAGCATTCGTGTCAGAAGCCATAATTCCAATTCCCAATCCGGCTATCGCCAACCAGCGCAACATAAACCACATGTTTTTTCTCCTCGATGGCGCGCAAGCGGAAAAAATAAAATGCTGTGAAGCGCGCCAATATTTTTGAACCGCCGCATACAATGCATGCTCGCATGGGCGCCCAGACCTGTTACCATTGCGCCATGCGTTCGATTCTTATCGTCTTCTCGATTATGGCCTTATTTCTCTCTGCGGCAACAATTGCGCGCGCCGACAGCGGCGATTTGTTGGCCGAGGCACGAAGCCAGTTTGACGCCGGAGACTATTTACCGGCGGCGGAGAATGCGCGTGCTGCCGGAAACGCCGAAGGCCTCGCCCTGGCAACGCAAATTACCTGCTATTACGGCCACTATCTGGCGCCCGAGGAAGAGCGCCTGGCACTCTATGAAAGCGCAATCGAAATGGCGGCGGCGGCGCTCGATCTCGACCCCAACAGCGCCTATGTCCAGGTGCAAAACGCCCACGCGCTGGGACGTTACTCGCAAGCGATCGGTGTCGTCGAGGCCATCAGCGAAGGCCTGGCCGGGCGCATACGCGACCATATCGATGCGGCGCTGGCGCTTGAGGCCGATAATTCTTCGGCCCACATGCTGCTCGCCAATTGGCATGCGGCGATTATCAACAATTCCGGCTTCATCGGCCGCATGGTTTATGGCGCCGACGAGGATGAGGTATTCGCCCACTACCGCACGGCCATTCGCGTTTCCCCGGCGAGCCCGCAAGTTCGTATCGGCTTCGCCAGAACAATCCTCGAACTTGACGCAGGCGAGAACGCCGCCCTCGCGCGCGAACAATTGCAAGCGGCGCTGGCTCTGCCGGCCGAAACATATTTGGATGAGTTGTTGCACGGCGAGGCGCGAGCACTGCTGGACGGCCTGAACTAATATAAATCGCCGGAACTTTCGTTAAAATTAGTTCTTAGGGACTAGGCAAGGGCGGATTCGACTTCACGTAAGACGTCGTCGAAGGCGGAGGTTTTTTCCAGCACCGCGTGCGCACCCATTTGCCGGGCCATTCTCAACCAATCAATATCGCCCCAGTTGAGTTGCCCGGAGAGCACAATCGCCGGCAAACCAGGCCACCGCCTTGAAACCTCGCGCAACATTTCCAGGCCATCAAAATCAGGCATGAAAATATCTGTCAAAACCAAGTCGACCGCTTCATTTTCCAGCGCTTTTATGGCCTCGGCGCCGGTCGAGGCGCTCACCGCGTTCCAGCCATGAATCTCAAACAGCATGGACAAGGATTTTCGCACGCTGTCATCATCATCGACCAGCAGAATCGTTCTCGGCGTATCGCCGCCCGCCGATGAATTATTGCCCGTCGTTTCGAGACCGCCGCGATTACTTACCATTTTCCGATCATCGTTCTAGGCATGTGACTCAATTCCGCGCCAATATGTTTCCATGTGCCACAATGAAACATAAAGCATCAGAATTGAGATCATATTGGCGCTACTACGTACGCAACATTACTCATCCAGCGGCAATCACATGCGGCCTCTCATTGCGACGAAACGCGATAGATACGACAGGTTTTATGGTTCAGCGGCCGGGAAATCGGCAGATTCCTATTCAAGCTGTTCGTAGTGCCTCGCGAACAGCACTGACGAGCACCTCCAACTGGACTGGTTTGTCGAGAACGGTCAGGGCGCCCATTTTGATAGCGTAGGCTTTCTCCGATTCATCGGCGCGCCCGGAAACGACGATAACCGAGAGATTGCTTTTCAATTCTGCCAGGCGACCCATCACCTCGAGACCACTCATGCCCGGCATATTGATATCGAGCAATAGCGCACCACCTAAATTCAAATCCGCCGCAGCCAGGAATTTCTTTCCGCGATCGAACGTCGTCACGGTAATTCCGATAGATTCCAACAATATTCGTAGCGATTCCAATACAGTCGTATCATCATCTACGACATAAATATGATTGTGATTACACGCCAATTTCAGTGTTCTCTTTTGTTAATACAACCGCTACAGCCAAAGTGTTAGCATAGTATAGATACTCTCACGATGCGTATCATTGCTTATTATAATTTATGTTTAATTCTTATGATCTGGAAGAATAGGTTTTATTAACTAAAAGCGATTTCTAATCTACTATGTCT
>JAPYQV010000555.1 GCA_029937205.1 Alphaproteobacteria bacterium | reverse complement strand
GCCTACCACCGCAATGCCCGCAACCGGGCGACGCACTTTATCGGCGTGCCGGCAATTGCCTTTGCGATCCTGATCCCAATGGCCTGGGTCGCGGTAAGTCTGGGCGGCGGGCAGGTTTCACTGGCGATGGCATTCGTCTTCGCGGTGCTGGCCTATTACCTGCGGCTCGACTTTCTGATCGGCATAACGGCGGTGATTATTTTCGTGCCGATGCTCATCCTCGCTGAGTGGGTGGCTGGTCTAACGCTCACCACCGGGTTGATCACCTTCGCAGTCTCATTCGTCGGCGGTTGGATTTTGCAACTGATCGGGCATGTTTTCGAGCGTCGCCGCCCTGCCCTTGCCGACAATCTGTTTCAGGTTTTTGTGGCGCCGTTATTTCTAATCGCCGAGGTCTATCTTGCGCTTGGATTCAAAAAGACGCTGGCGGCAGAAGTAAAAATTCGGATGCCCGCGCATTTACCATCAAACGAATCCGCTGGCTCCCAATCGGTCGCCGCAGAAGGATAGCGCGGACCCTACGTCCTAGTTTTGCTGGCGGTGATTGTAGGCAAGCTGCGCGTCGGTCAGTTCGAACCCGATCAGGATTTCATAATTCGCGCCGGTCAGGCCGGGCGGCATCGGGATAATCTGCGCAATTTCTTCGACCACGCCGGAACGCCGCTGCGAACGTTGCAGAATAAATGTTGAAGTGAATCGTTCGCGACCGATAACCACCTGATTCTCATCAACGATCGCGACAAAAAACGACACCGTCGCTTCGGTCACGTTGGACGCCGGCCCACGAGCGACCAACATTCTGATCGAAGATGTCGAATCGACTTCTGTCCCGGCGCGGTTGTAAGTGCACGACATATCAATCCGCGTGATGTCGGCATTATACAAAATGTCGATCAGGTCTTCGCCGGGACCATCACGGAATTGCGTCAATTGTGAAGCGTCACTGACAATCGAAACGCGCGGACACGGGCCAGGCGGCTCACGCGAAATTGCGCCGCATGCCGCGAGAATCATTGCAGCCGCAGCCACCAATCCGAGCCGCGCACCGCACAGGAAAAATCTTAAAGATGTCACGCTTTCGACCTGTCAGAGTTTGCCGTGGGTCCCATCACAGATCGGTTTGTTACTGCTTCTTTTGCAGCCACAGAAGAACACCGTTTTGGATTCCTCAGCTTTGAAGGGTACGGGGGTGAATTCCGTGTCGGCGTGGCTTCCGTCGCAGAACGGTTGTTTGGCGCTTTTGCCGCAGCGGCACCAGGAATACGATTTCCCGGCCTCCACATCGATCATGAAGGGTCCCTTTTTCGCGATAACCGCTTGTTCTGCCATTTATTGCTCTCCATGCTCGGCGCGCCCGGAAATGGGCGCTAAACTCTACCTATTGACCCGTTAAGAGACAAGAAGGAGCCCGCGTGCTGCTTCCTTTGCATTAGAATGCAGCTCAAACAAATAATGCACATGGTGAGGTTAAGATCGTGTGGTCGGGGCAGAAACAGATCACAGCGCAGGATATTTGACTTGGCGAAGATGAGCCACTGAAGATGAAGATGGGATGACAATAACCAATCCAGAAACCGGGGCGTTGCCGTTGCCCGCACTTGAAGTCCGGCTCGCCGCGCCGCGCGGATATTGCGCCGGGGTCGAGCGCGCGATTCAGATTGTCGAAAAGGCGCTGGAGAAATTTGGTGCACCGATCTATGTCCGCCATGAAATCGTTCACAATCGGACTGTGGTCGAAGACCTGGCGGCACGCGGTGCCGTTTTTGTTGATGAACTGGATGACGTACCGGCAGGCGTGCCGCTGGTATTTTCTGCCCACGGCGTCGCCAAGTCCGTTGTTGAAGAGGCCGACAGCCGAAAACTCTTTTATGTCGACGCAACATGCCCGCTGGTTAGCAAAGTCCACCGCGAGGCCGAGCAGGCCCACGCCGACGGCCACGACATCCTGTTGATCGGCCACGCCGGGCACCCGGAAGTGATCGGCACGCTGGGTCAATTGCCTGAAGGCGCGGTGATGCTTGTCGAAAGCGAGGCGCAGGCCGAATCGGTAAACGTGAGGAACCCGTCGCGCCTCACGTACCTCACCCAGACGACATTGTCCGTATTTGAGACCGGCGACATTGTCGCCATTTTGAAGCGCCGCTTCCCTGAGATTCGCGAGCCACGGAAAGAAGACATCTGTTACGCCACCACAAATCGCCAGCTTGCGGTTCAGGCGATCGCCAAAGACTGCGACGTATTTTTGGTAATTGGTGCGCCCAATTC
>JAPYQV010000554.1 GCA_029937205.1 Alphaproteobacteria bacterium | reverse complement strand
GGGTGGTGCGGTGCTGCAGACCATCGCCGACAATGACCTCGCCGCAAACGCCCACAATATGGGAAATCGCCTGATGGCGGGCCTGCGCCAACTTGCCACGCGCCATGAGTTGATCGGTGACGTGCGCGGGCGCGGTCTCTTGATCAGCGTCGACCTGGTCACGGACCGGGAAAGCAAGGCACCGGCGGCTATGGCGGCGGCAAAGGTCGCTTTTCGCGCCTGGCAGTTCGGCGTCAATCTCTTTGTCTGCGGTATGCATGCCAATGTTCTCGAGCTAAGCCCGGCGCTTATCCTCGGCAAAACGGAAGTCACCCACGCCCTTGAAGTGCTCGACGTGGCAATCGGCGATGTCGCGGCAGGCAAAGTGTCGGATGCGGCGGTGGCGCCCTATTCCGGCCAATAGGGCTGCCCCGCAAACGCGTCGTTTATCCAAATGTTAAAATTTTGTTAGGGAATTTCACATACTCTGAAAACCAAGATTAATCTGTAAATAGCGTAAATATTTCGGGAATTCTTACATGGTGAATTCGGCCCGTGTTCTGGTTGCGGACGGAAACCTCAAAACGCTCAATCTCGTCAGTGAATGTCTGCGTCGGCTTGGATTGGTAAATTTACTCGAAACCTCTGCTTCCAAAGCGGTTAGCCGTGCCCAGAACGAACGGCCTGAAGTTATTCTGCTCGGGCTTGAATTCAATGACCGCAGCAACGCGAGCGTTATTTCCGACCTTAAATCCGCTGACGAATCGCGCGATATCCCGGTTCTCCTGATAGTCGGCGAGAATGCCGCTCCCGATTGGTCACGCGATTACATCACCCAGTTTGATGAAGTGGTCGAGTGGCCGTTTGCCGACGAGCAGATTCAGGCGCACGTGACAACCGCTTTGCGCCTCGGCACCATGCGCTCGGAGCTCAACAGGAGAAACGAAACCCTGCATTATTTCGGTGCCGGGAGCGCCAATAGTTGGCAAGTAGAGATATCCGAGAAGCATCCCCATATCCTGTTGGCACAGGGCGATGGCGTCAGTGGCGATGCCGTGGAAGAAGCCCTGAAGGGATTTTCCCGGCTCGAAACGGAACAGCTCGGCAGCAATGTGCTCAGTACGCTGAACGGTTCTGAAATTGAATTTGTCGTTATTTCTGAAAATGAAGATTTTCAAACGGTGCTGGATACGTGTGACGATATCCGGCGCAATCCCACCCTCTTCCATATGCCGATCTTGACGATTTGTGCGCCAGATCCCGAGCATATTGTTCAGGCCTATCAACATGGCGCCACGGCGGCGACATCTGTGCCGCTCAACAAAGATGAGATACGCGCCCGGGCGTTAATGGGGGTCAGGTCGCACCGCCTGCGCGGGCATATGTTAAATGCCTATCGTGCCGGAAAAAATCACTCGATGAGCGATAGCATCACCGGGCTCTACAGCGCCGAGTTTTTCCGCCAGCATCTGAAGACCCTCGTGGCCGACGCCGACCGCTGGGACAAGAGCCTGTCCTTAAGTGTGGTGGCGGTTCCTGAAATCAATCATGTCCGCACTGAATACGGCGCCAACGAGGCGGATCACCTGTTGAAGCAGTTGAGCGGCATGATATCGCGCCTGGTACGCGGTGAAGACCTGTGCGCGCGGCTTGACGACACGACATTCTGCATTGCCTTGTCGGAAAGCCCGCTGGAAGCGACGAGCCCGACCATGCAACGCATGGCCGGTGTGTTGGGCTTCACCGAATTTTCTCTGCTTGAGATCGCCAGCCCGGTAAATATCCACCCGCGCGTTGGCAGCGCCGAATATAAGTTGGGCGATTCTGTGGAAGACTTGATTGGGCGCGCAATATCGACGGCGCTGGCTGCGAACGCAGCATAAGGTACGGCCACCCCGCCCCACCCTACGCCGTATCGTGGGGCTCGTTCGGCTCGTTGCGAGCGGCTATACTGCCGCACATGAATGTAATAATCGTATTGGACACGGTTTGTCCCTGGTGCTTTGTCGGCAAGCGGCGCTTCGAGCGCGCTTTGGCCGAGCGCCCCCAAATAACCCTGGATATTGAATGGCGGCCGTTTCAACTCAACCCGCAAATGCCGGCAGAGGGATTGGACCGCAAGACCTATATGCGGGCAAAATTCGGCAGCGACGAGCAACCCAAGGAAATTTATCAGGCCATCGAACAGGCCGGTGATGCGGAGAATATCCCGTTTGCCTTTGACGCCATGACGCGCGTGCCCAATACCGTCGCGTCGCACCGGCTGATCAGTTGGTCATTGCAGTTTGGCCGCCAGGAC
>JAPYQV010000553.1 GCA_029937205.1 Alphaproteobacteria bacterium | reverse complement strand
GACCTCGCCCTGGTCGTTGATCATGATCAACGTGTTGTACGGGTTGAGGCCGTCCGGATGCTCCTCGCCGGTGAGCGAAAAAATGCCATAGACGCCGGCTTTCTTGCATGCTTCGGAGAATATCTGCACCTCATCGCCGTCGATGGTGGTGGTCAGGGCGGCCCATTTGGTGGGGTGAAATCCCTGCGTCGTATATTCCGGGAAAACGATCAGGTCGAGGCCTGGATAGCCGCGCTTCATGCCTTCGATGAAACCGGAGATGCGTTGGCAATTGTCGAGCACTTCTGCCTTGGTTTCGACAACCGGTACCTTATAATTGACAACGGCGACGCCGACCGCGTCGTCACTGGATGAAATCGAACCTGTAGGCATGATAAATTCTCCCTAACCCATATGAGGAATGCCGCACGCGGCACTGTCTGATTGCGCTCGGCGAAAAGGTAAAGGGCTCGGCGCTTCGCTTCAAGCGGCGATATTCCTGTCGTGACACACTTTTTCTTGTCTTGAATAGAATGGCAGGCAATCTTTGCCGCTATGAATAGATCTGAAACGCCGCCCTTCGAACGTATCGCCGGTCGGCGAAATCCGAATTTCCTGCTGCTCTGCGATCATGCCGGCAACGAAGTGCCGCCGGAATGGGGCACACTCGGCCTCGCGCCGGCCCGGCTTGAGGAACATATCGCCTGGGATATTGGCGCTGGCATGGTCACCCGCCGCCTCGCCGAGTTGTTGGGCGCCCCGGCGCTGCTGTCGCGCTATTCGCGCCTGTTTATCGACTGCAATCGGGCGCTCAGCAAAGAAAAATTAATGCCGGCGGAGAGCGACGGCGTCGCGGTGCCGGGCAATGCGGGCCTGGAGGCGGCAGAGAAGGCGCGCCGCGCCGATATTGCCTACCATCCCTATCACCGCGAAATGACCGAGATACTCGACAGCCTCATCGACCCGATGGTGATCGCCATGCACAGCTGTGCGCCCGTTTTCGGCGGCGTTTCGCGGCCCTGGCATGTCGGTGTGCTGTGGAGCGAGGATGCGGCCAGCGCACGCCGGGTGATTGCCGCGCTGGCGGCGGATAAATCCCTCTGCGTCGGCGACAACCAGCCCTATTCCGCTTTTGAAACCCCCGGCTACACGGTGGAGGAGGTGATCGCGCCGCGAAATCTGCGCCATGTCATCATCGAAATCCGCCAGGATCTGATCGCCGACGATGCCGGCGTTAAAGCGTGGGCGCAGCGCCTGGCGCAACTATTCACGCGCGAATTCGAACTTGTTGGGGTAGAGCCATGAGGCTGGCGGCGATTATCGTTTGCCTTCTGCTGCTGCTGCCGGCGCGGGCCGCCATTTCCGGCGGCGGGCCGACGCCTTCTGAATGGTTTGGCGCCCATTCCCCTTACGATCAATTCAGCGCCCAGGTGATTCGCGGTGAAGACTCCTGGCGCCAACTATGGGCGCAACTGCGGCAAGCGCCGCCGCAGGCGTTCGATGCCGAGCGCGATTTGGCGCTGGCCGTGTTTTTGGGCCTGCGCCGAACCGGCGGTTACAGTGTGACAATTGTGCCCGCCGGTATTACGGACGGCGTCTATTTGTTCGCCGCTCATGAACAGGTGCCGGCAGCGGGTAGCATGGTGACACAGGCGTTGACGACGCCGTTCAGAATTATCGTTGTGCCGAAGCGCAGCGAGCCGGTCGTCTTTCTCATAGGCGGGGCGACGGGCGAGTGCTTATATATAGCGGCAACGGAACGCGCGCGCGCCGAAGCGGTGGCGCGATTGCCCGCTTTGCCGGTTTGCGCGGCAGATCAAATAGAGCGGAAAAAGAGGTCGTAAATGTTACTCAGTGGTGACGAATACCGGGAGTCTCTCAGGCGTTACAATCCCACCGTCTATCTCGACGGCGCGCAGGTGCCAAGTGTTGCGGATGAACCGCGTTTGGCGCCCGGTGTCGCGTCCGTCGGCGTGACCTATGATTTCGCCAAGGATGTCCGCCACCGTCCGCTGATGGTGGCCGAGGAGCAGTCGAGCGGCGCCGAGACCAATCGCTTTCTCCACATCAACCGTTCGTCCGAAGATTTATTGGCCAAGCTCGAGGCGGTACGCCTGGTGTGTCAGCGCGTCGGCTGCGCCCAGCGCTATCTTAGCCAGGATGCGTTGAACGCCATCCATCAGGCGACCCACCGCATGGACGGCGACACCGGCGGCGATCTGCATCAGCGCTTTCTCGCCTATCTGCACCGCGTGCAGTCAGAAGACCTCACGCTTGGCGTTGCCATGACCGATGCCAAAGGCGAC
>JAPYQV010000552.1 GCA_029937205.1 Alphaproteobacteria bacterium | reverse complement strand
GCGCTCGCCGAAGGGCTCATAGCACATGCGCCCTGGCAAGGCGCTTTGCAGCTGAAATCCCGTCGTTTCATCCCACCGAATGAGGGCCGGTATGGCAATTCCCAACTTCGAGGCCAGGCCGGAAATTGCCATGGCTTCATCGCCCAATGCCTGAGCCGCCAAGCGCCCCAGTGGCAATTTTCCGACCGCCGCGCAATTGCCCTGGCGATCCATCCAGGCGACGACCATTTTGCGCCGATAGCCTATTGCGCCGATAAAAAATACCGGCAAGCAGTCTGCAGTCTCGGGACCAAATCGCCGGCGCAGCCCGGCCACGGCGGCACGGTCAATGGCGTATTCCGCTACGCCTGGTATTAAACCGGCGTAGGCCATTGTCGATGCGCACACCCCGACGCGCCAAATCCAGCTGCGGAACCGGCCCTTCGGTTGCCAGTCGTTCATGAAGCGGCGCACCTTGGTGTCGCAGAGATATATCCAGCGCAGCCGTACGGACGAAGCCAACGCACGCAATTTGATTGACTGACTTGGCCCGGACACTTCATCGTGCCCAGATACCAGAATCAATCTTTCGATAATCCTCGCCGGGTCGCTGGTTGTCTCGGTCGGCCACGCCATGAAATCATCGTCCGCCATATCGACAGCCCTATTTTCAAAACTGAATCACCTAACACGGAGAATACCCTAGCGTCTGCACGTCCACCCTCATACTCTTCAGCCGAACAAATATTTGAGAGCTGCGCAACCGACCCCATCAGACCTCAAGCCACTCCTTGCGGATATCCGCGTTGGTGCGCAAATCTTCCGGGTTGCCCTCGAAGACGATGCGGCCATGACCCATGACGTAGATGCGGGCCGAGATGTGAAGGGCGATGGTGAGTTTTTGTTCGACCAGCAGGATGGCGACACCGCGCGCCGCGATTTCCTCGATCAACTGTTTGACGCGCTCGACATTCTGCGGCGCCAAGCCCTCGGTCGGCTCATCGATCATGATCAGGTCGGGATCGCCCATCAAGGTGCGGCAGATGGTCAGCATCTGCTGCTCGCCGCCCGACAGCACGCCGGCCGAAACATCAGCGCGCTCGCGCAGGTTGGGGAACAGGTTGAAGGCGTCCTCGATAGACCAGCGGCCTTTTGTGCGCGTCGATTTCAGCCCGAGAATGAGGTTCTGCCGCGCCGTCAGCGTCGGGAAGATATCGCGGTTCTCGGGCACATAGCCGATGCCCATGCGGGCGATGACATGGCTCTTCCGCCCGGCGATATCCTCGCCCTTGAAGTGGATGGTGCCGCTTGGGCTGACCTCGCCGATGATCGCCTTCAGGGTGGTCGAGCGGCCGACGCCATTGCGGCCCAACAGGCTGACAATCTCGCCCTCGCCGACATCCAGGCTCACTCCTTGCAAGATATGGCTCTTGCCGTAATAGGCGTGCAAGTCCCTGACGGCCAGCATCTTCAGGCCACCTCGGTGCCGAGATAGGCTTCCTGGACGCCAGGGTCGGCGCGAATTTTCTCCGGCGTGCCGGTGGCGATGATCTTGCCGTAGACCAGCACCGAGATGCGGTCGGCGAGATCGAACACCACACCCATGTCGTGTTCGACGATCACCATGGTGCGGGTCTGGGAGATATCGCGGATGAGCGCCACCGCCTGCTCGGTCTCACTGCTGCTCATGCCCGATGTGGGCTCGTCGAGCATCACCACGCTGGCGTCGCTGGCGATGGTGACGGCAATCTCGAGCGCGCGTTGGTCGGAATAGGACAGCATACCGGCGGGCACATTCCGGCGTGACATCAGGTTGGTCTGTTCGAGCACCATTTCAGTGCGCTCGGCGAGATCGCGGCGCCGCGCAACAAATTGCCAAAAAGAATAGCCGTAGCCGAGGTCCCACAAGGCGCCGCAGCGCACATTTTCATAGACGCTCATGCGGGCGAAGATGTTGGTGACCTGAAAACTCCGGCTCAGACCTTTGCGGTTGATCTGGAACGGCGCGCGGTTGGTGATGTCCTGGCCATTCAGTGCGATGCGCCCGCGGCTCACGCGGTAGTGCCCGGTAATCAGATTAAACAGGGTCGATTTGCCGGCACCGTTGGGGCCGATGATGGCGTGAATTTCACCTTGCGCGATGGCGAGATCGACGCCGCGGATAATCTCCGTCGGGCCGAAGGATTTATGCACGCCTCTGAGCTCGATGGCTTGCGTCATGACGCGGCCGCGCGGCGTGCTTCAAACATGGCGCTATTATAGGCCTCCGCCATACGCGGATAAGTGCGCGCGCAGGCACACGCGCCGCCGGCCGT
>JAPYQV010000041.1 GCA_029937205.1 Alphaproteobacteria bacterium | reverse complement strand
CCGATCAGCGTGTCGTAACCTTCCGGCAATTTCTCAATAAAGGCGTGCGCGTCTGCGCCCTTGGCGGCGGTAACGATTTCTGCTTCGCTTGCCGCCGGGCGGCCATAGGCAATGTTGGCGCGCACGCTGTCATCGAACAGCACCGTCTCCTGGCTGACCAATCCGATGGCATTGCGGAGTGATGTGAGGTCGACGTCGCGCACATCGGTGCCGTCGATGGTCACCTGTCCGCCATCGGCGTCATAAAAGCGCGGCAGTAAATTGAGGATGGTCGATTTTCCCGCGCCCGACGGGCCGACCAAGGCTACCGTGCGGCCGGCCGGTACGTTGAGCGAAACGCCATTCAGTGCCGCCGTGCCGGTGTTGTAGCTAAACGAGACATCGTCAAAGATGATTTCGCCGCCATTCACGCTCAGGGCCGGTGCGTCGCGATCTGACGTAATGGTCGGTCCGGTGTCGAGAACATCGAAAACGCGCTGGGTCGCCGCCAAGCCTTCCTGCAAATTGGTATTAAGGTTGGCGAGCGCTTTCAAGGGCTTATAGGCCATCAGCATGGCGGTAATAAAAGCGAAAAACTCACCCGGCGTGAGCATTTCCTCGATAACCTGCCAGCCGCCATAAAGAATTACCAAGGCGATAAACACACCACCAATGGCTTCCATAATCGGCGAGACGAGGGCACGGGTGCGTAAGGCCTTGAAGATCAGCCGGAACACGCTTTCGATCAGGCGCTCGGTGCGCTCTGATTCGAAGGCCTCCCTATTGTAGGCTTTGATGTGACGCACGCCCTGGAAAGCCTCATTGAGCCGCGCGGTAAATAGGCCCAATTCACTCAACGCCGACGTCGAAATCTTGCGCAAACGCCGGCCGATGCGAACGATCGGAAAGATCGCGATGGGAAAGACAACAAAGGCCAACAGCGCCAGTTTCCAGTCCATCGAGAACATCACCGCGATGAGGAAGACGAGCGAGAGGGAATCCTTGACCAGACCGGTCAACGTGTTGACGAGGGCGTTGCGCATCAGATTGATGTCGTTGGTCATGCGCGAGACCAGCTTGCCCGACGCGGTATCATGAAAAAAGGCGAGATCGAAGCGGATCACATGGCCGAACAGCTTGGTCTGTAAATCGGCGATGATGCGCAGGCCAATAAAGCCCATCAACACCACCTGGCCGTACGCTGCCGCACTCTTCAACACGGTCACGGCAATCACCAAGACCGGTATCAGGATCAGCATGTCGCGGTTATGGCTGATGAATAAATCGTCGAGTACCGGCTTCATCAGATAGGCCAGGATGCCATCGCCGGCGGCGGCGACAATCATGCACAGCACCGCCGGTATCAGGGGCCACAGATAGGGGCGCAAATATTGGCGCACCAGGCGCGCCAGCAGGGTACGCGTGCTCAGCGCGCGCGGTTGGGAATTCTCGTCGGTCACCGGTTTCTCAGCCTTCAGCGGACTTCAATTCTAAGTGCTTGAATCTGAGCGAGATTTATACCACGACTGAAGGATCGCGAACAATCTCCGGCGCCGCTCATTTTTCCGCCCATTCGCTGAGTTCGCCGATTAGTGCTTTATGCAGATGGCCGTTGCTGGCCAGGCAGGTCGGGTGGAGCGGGCGTTCGTGGTTGAAGGTGAACGGCCTGCCGGCGATGCTGGTGATCGTGCCGCCGGCTTCTGCGACCAACAGGCAGCCGGCGCAAATATCCCAATCGGCCTTGGGCCAGGCGCTGGCGGCGGCGTCGAAGCGCCCGGCGGCGACCAGGGCGAGCTTGTAGGCGATCGAGCTTATGGCGCGGACATTGTCCGCTTCGAAGCGCTCGGGCCAGCCGGCCTCGCGGTGCTCGGAGCGGCTCGCAAGAATGTGCATCCCGGCCTTGTCGGAGCGATCGGTGACCGAGATTTTGGTGCCGTTGAGATAAGCACCGCCGCCCTTTACGGCCTCGAACATCTCACCCTGGGCGGGATTGAACACAGCGCCCAGCACCGGCTGACCGTCCTCGATCAGGGCGACGGAGACGGCGAATTCCGGCACGCCATTGAGGTAGCTGTTGGTGCCGTCGATCGGGTCCACCACCCAAATGCGCCGGCGCGTGAGGCGCTCTTCCGTATCTTTCGATTCTTCCGACAGCCAGCCATAGTCGGGGCGCGCCGCCATCAGCATATCGCGCAGCACCGTATTGGTCTCGATATCGGCTTCGCAGACCGGATGGTATTTGCTTTTGCGCCACACCTTCTGTTCCTTTTGGAAGCGTTTCTGGGCGCAGGCACCGGCGTCGCGCACGGCATGCAGCAGCAATTCGTGGTCCGCACCGCCGCGCTCGATATCGGTCATTGCTATTGGCCGGCGACCGTCATGCCGTCGACGCGCAACGTCGGCGCATCGACGCCGTAGCGGAACGTGAGATCGTTGGCCGGCGTGATGTGGGCGAACATGTCCTTCAAATTGCCGGCCACGGTGAGCTCGCTCACCGGCCAGGCAATCTCGCCCTTGTCGATCCAGAATCCGGCGGCGCCGCGGCTGTAATCGCCGGTGACGCCGTTCACGCCCATGCCGATCAGCTCGGTCACGTAAAGGCCGCTCTCAATATCCGCCATGAGTTCCTTCGGACTGGCCAGGCCAGGCTCGAGATAGAGGTTTGACGGCGATGGCGTGGGCGGCCCGCCGGTGCCGCGCGCCGCATGGCCGGTGGTGCTTAAGCCCAATTGCCGCGCCGAGCGCGAATCGAGCAGCCAGGTGGTGAGCACGCCGTCCTTGATGATCTCACGCCGCGTCGTTGCCGCGCCTTCACCGTCGAACGGGCGCGAGCGCATACCGCGCTTGCGGTGCGGGTCGTCGGTCACATTCAGGCCGGGCGCGAAGACCGTCTGGCCGAGGCGGTCCTTCAGGAAGCTCGTGCCGCGCGCCACCGAGGCGCCGGAAATGGCGCCCGAGAGATGGCGGATAAGCCCGCCCGAGACGCGCGGATCATAGACCACCGGCACTGGGCCTGAGGGCGCTTTCCGCGGGTTGAGCCGGCGCACCGCACCTTCGCCGGCATTTTTGCCGATTTCTTCGGGGCTGCCGAGGTCGTCCTCGAAACAGGCCGAGGACCAGTCATAGTCGCGCTCCATGCCGGTGTCTTCGCCGGCGAGGACGGAGACGCTGAAGGAAAAGCTTGAGCTTTCATAGCTGCCGAAAAATCCGCCACTGGTCGCCAACGCCTTGTGGCTCCGGCCCCAGCTGGCGTCGCCGCCTTCCGAATTGGTGACGCCGGGCACGGCGCGCGCCGCTTCCTCCGCCCGGCGCGCCCATTCGATCAGCTTTTCGGGCCCTGGCTCGCCGGTGTCGGCAAGCTCGAGGTCGGGCCAGTCGCGGGCCAATTGGCTGGGCTCGATCAGGCCGCAAAAGGGATCTTCCGGCACCGCGCCGGCCATGGCGATGGCGCGGCTGACCAGCTCATCGAGCGCATCCTCGGCGAAATCGGTGGTTGAGACCATGGCCTGCTGCTGGCCCAACAGGACGCGCAAGCCGAGATCATGCCCCTCCGAGCGCTCCAAATCCTCCGGTTTGCCGAGCCGGTAGCTGGTGCTCAAGGAGATGCCGTTTACAAAAATCGCGTCCGCCGCGTCGGCGCCGGCCTTTTTCGCCTTGTCCAACAGCGTGGCGAGCAATGAAGAGGGGTCGTCGATAGCACTCATAAAATTGATCCGAATAGGTGACGAGCAGATACATATATAGTGTTGCGGCACTGTTCGCGCCAGCGCCCTTAGGCTGAGTCGAGCAAACCTTCGGCGCGCATCCAATCGCAGAGGTCGGCATACATATCGCGCAAGGCCACCGCTTTGAAGCCGAGCTCGCGCACCGCCTTGGAACAATCGATGATCTGATTGAGCGACATCAGATTGAACATCTCGGGCGACATACCGGGATCGCGTTGCGATGAGGCGATCGGCGCCGTGCCGCCGACCAATTCCGCCACCGTCCGGCCGACCTCGGCAAAGCTGGCCTGGGCGCCGGCAAGAAGATATTTCTCGCCGCGCCGGCCGTTCTCGAAGGCGGCGATATGGGCACGCGCCACTTCTTCGACGTGGCAGAATTCAGCGCCACCGGTGCCGACCTTGTCCAATTTTCCCGCTGCGATGGCCTGGATGAACGGCCCCCAAATGACGCCATCGAACGGCCCGACCACATTGGCCGGATTGACCACCACCACGTCGAGGCCAAGCGCCAGTCCTTTCAAGGCTTCTTCCTCGGCGCGTTTCTTGGTGCGGAAATAATTGATCGGAATGTCGTCCACATTCGTGGATGATTCCTCATTGATGGCGATATTGTCCTGCAATCCCCAGCTCGCGCCCGACGACGTGTGAATGAAACGCCGCGCGTTCTTGTTGCGCGCAGTGGCCACCATATTGCGGGTGCCGTTGATATTGTCATCGTTTTGCGCCGCATCGCTGCTTGAATCGAAGCTGACATTGCCGGCCACGTGGAACACCGCATCCACGCCTTCCGGCAGAGCGGCGTCGAGCGAGTCCGCGTCGGTGATATCGCCAATGACGCGCTCGGCCGGGAAGCGCGACAGATAAGCAAGATTGGAACTCGCCCGGTGCATGGCGACGACACGCCAACCCGCACGGCCGAGCTGGTCGACCAGATTGACGCCGATAAAGCCGGAAGCGCCGGTCACGAAGGCGGTTTTCGCGGTCACATTATTCTCCGTCTGAGAGCGCAGCGCGCAGCGGCTGGAGATGTTTGTCATAGGGCTTCCAACCGTCGATCTCGTCGTCATGAAAAACGGGAAGCGGGATATTGGGGTCAAGCTTGAGCCCCAAATGCGCGGCGACCTTCGCGGCCACGGCGGCGGTGTCGCGCACCAGCGCTTCATAACGGACGCCCAGAATGCGCTCGCCGTAGAGGTTCTGCCAATGGGCCTGGAGCCGCGCCCGCGCCGCTATGAAATGGGCGATGTCGCCAAATTCATTGGCATAGCTGTGGCCGCGCTCGTAGCGCTTGAAATAGATCAGCAGGGCATTGTCGAGCGGCTCGCGCAGACAATAGATAAAGCACGCCTCGGGTAAAGTGGTGGCGATGTCACCGAGGGTAAGGATATTGCTGTCGAGGGTGCTCACCACGAAGCGCGCGCCTTTTGAAAGGCGCTGCATCTCCTCGCGATAGGTTGCGCCGAGTTCGGCCGATATGTCTTGCGCCGGCGCTTTCCGCTTGATGGCACGTCGGAGGCGTTGCCAATGTTCGCTTTCACCGGCGGCGAATACACCGGCCTGGGTGGCGAGTAGGAATTCAACCAGGTTTTTGCCGCTGCGCGATAGTCCGAGCACGAAGATCGGAATGGGCGCGCTCGACGCCTCGGCTGACGGTAGGCTTGTGCCGGGTTCGGTGTGTTCGGCGATAATCGCGTCGGTTTCCTGCGCTTCCGTTGACCGGTCGTAGCTCAGGCGTTGCCGCCTCCGGGCGTTGGCCTGGGTGAAAAGCGAGAAGGCGCCGTCATAATCGCCGAGGTCGGCCTTTGCCTTGGCAAGCGCAAAGGCCAGGCGATTTCTGTTTTGCGGGTTTTGGCCGGGCTGGCGGTCGAGCCGGTGCAGTTCGTCGAGCGTCGGATCGTCCGCCTCAAAGCGGTGCAGAAGGGCAAAATTGTAATGCGCCTCGACATAGTCCTGGTCCATCGCAATGGCCCGTGAAAATTCGGCGAGCGCCTTCGGGGTGTGGCCCTGGCCCTCGAAAACCGTACCGAGATTATTGTGCGCTTCGGCATGATCAGAGTTATGGCTAATGGCGTGGCGATAGGCGGCGATGGCGGCTTCAGCCTCACACGCCTTTTTCAGGGCATTGCCCAAATTGTAATGTGCCTTGGCGTAATCGGGTGCGATTTCAAGGGCGCGCTGCTGGCACTGAATGGCTTCGTTCAGGCGGCCGAATCTTCGCAGCGCCACGCCGAGATTGCAGTGCGCCTGGGCATAGTCCGGCATCAACGCGATGGCGCGGCGAAAGCTTTCTGCGGCGCGTTTTGAGTGCTCCTGGAGCTGCAGCACGGCGCCGAGATTGTTGTGTGCATCGGCGAATTCCGGCCGTACCGCGAGCACACGCCGGTAACAGCGCTCGGCATCGCCGTGGCGTTTTTGTCCGACGCGCGTATTGCCGAGGAGATACCATGCGCGGCTGTTTTCAGGCGCCTTCCGGGTGACCTCGAGACAGAGCCGCGCCGCCTCATCCAGCCGTCCGGCTTTGAGGTGGCGCGCGGCCTCTTCGAGCGGCTTCATTTCCAGATCGGTTTGCCGGAACCGGGCAAACCGTATTCCGGCCATTTGCGGCTGACGGTCTCGATGATGTCATCGCTCATGCGGATTTTCTCGCCCCAATCGCGATTGGTTTCGGGCGGTAATTTATTGGTGGCATCGAGGCCGATCTTGGAGCCGAGCCCGGCCTCGGGTGAGGCAAAATCGAGATAGTCGATCGGTGTGTTTTCCACCAGGGTGATATCGCGCGCCGGGTCCATGCGGGTTGAGACCGCCCACATGACGTCCTTCCAGTCGCGCGCATCTATGTCGTCGTCCACGACGATGACCCACTTGGTGTACATGAACTGGCGCAGATAGGACCACACGCCCATCATCACGCGCTTGGCGTGGCCGGGGTAAGCCTTCTTGATGGCGACCACGGCGATGCGGTAGCTGCACGCCTCCGGCGGCAGCCAGAAATCGACGATCTCGGGAAACTGTTGCGCCAACAGCGGCACGAAGACTTCGTTCAGCGCCTGGCCGAGAATGCTGGGCTCGTCCGGCGGGCGTCCGGTGAAGGTCGAGAGGTAGATCGGGTCGCGCCGCATGGTAATGGCGGTGGCGGTAAAACGCGGAAAATTTTCGACCGTATTGTAGTAGCCGGTATGGTCGCCGTACGGCCCTTCAGCGCCGTAATCATCCAGGCTGACATGGCCTTCGATGACGATCTCCGCTTGCGCCGGAACCGCGAGCGGAATGGTCTTGCAGTTGACCAGTTCGACCTTGCGGCCGCGCAGGAGACCGGCGAATTGATATTCCGAGAGCGTGTCCGGAACCGGCGTCACGGCGGCCAGGATCACGCCGGGATCGGCGCCGATGACCACCGCCGCCGGCAAGGGTTCGCGCTTTTCCTCGGCCCAGCGGCGATGCTGTTGGGCGCCGCCGCGGTGGCGCAGCCAGCGCATCAGGGTGGTGTTCTTCCCGGTCACCTGCATGCGATAGATGCCGAGATTGTAATTATCCTCGCGGCCCGTGCCGGGGCCGCGCGTCACCACCAGCGGCCAGGTAATGAGCGGCGCCGGCTCGCCCGGCCAGCAGGTCTGGATCGGCAGGCGGGCAAAATCAATATCGTCGCCGGTCCATATCACTTCTTGGCAGGCTCCCGCGCTTAACGATTTGGGCTTCATCGCCATCACTTTGCGCAACAGCGGCAACATCTCGAACGCCTCGCGCCAGCCGCCCGGCGGCTCCGGTTGGCGCAGGAAGGCCAGCGTCTCGCCGATCTCGCGCAGTGTATCGGCCGATTGCCCCATGCCCATGGCGACGCGCTCGACGGTGCCGAACAGATTGACCAGCATCGGTATGCCAAGATTCTTGCCATCGCTACCGACAACATTTTCAAACAGCACCGCCGGGCCGCCTTCGGCTAAGAGGCGGGTCTGAATTTCCGTCATTTCGAGCTCGGGCGAAACCGGTGTCTGGACGCGTGCCAGCGCGCCTTCGCTTTCGAGATGCTGCATGAATTCGCGCAGCGAATTGTAGGCCATTGATGTTCCATGAATTTTTGAAACGTGATGCGACAGACTATCGCTCCGGCGCGTCCAAGGCCATACTGAGAATATGTCTGAGATGGCTCCCTATCGCGCCCGCCTTGAGCGCATTTTTAATGAGATCACCGATGTGTCGGGCAACCCGGACGTGAAGGGCATTGGCCGCATGGGCGAGGTCAACAAGCGCATTGACGAGGTCAAAGATATCCTCGCCGAAATGCCGCTCCGCCTGTCGCAGATCGAAGAGCGGCTCGAGCGCGACCCGGATTTTTCCAGCATCAGCCGCAAGCGGCGGCTGGTGGCGCTGGCCGAGTATTTGCGCGTTGTTATCGGCCTGATTGATCGCGAACTCGGCCCCCAGGGCGGCCATATGATTGTCGGTGCCAACGATGATTGACGGTGATTGACGCGGTGGCCGAGACGGTTGCCCCAGCCCTGTTTGACATTGCCATGGATTATCCCTTCGCGCGGCCGGATCACTCCTTTCTGTTCGTCGATGGCGCGGTGCGGGCGCTACCCGCCTCTGGGTCAGAGAGCCTGGATGCCGCATTGGCGGAGAATGGCGCCGCGCCGCTTCGGGATCGTACCGCCGTGCTGGCTTACGGCGCGAACGCGGCGCCGGAGCGCTTGTGGCGCAAATTCGAAAGTTTGAAACCGGGTGTGGTGTTTCCCGTCCTCAAGGCGCGGTTGTTCGATTTCGATGTCGTCTACGCCTGCCATTTTTCGAGATATGGCGCGTTGCCGGCAACGCTGGCACCTTCTCCCGGCACGGTGTCCGAGGTGGCGCTCACCTATCTCGATGGTGAACAGCTCGCCCGCATGCATGAAACCGAACTGTCCAGCCGCAGCTACGTCTATGGCCGCCTCGAGCATATAAAGGTGCAGCCGGAAGGTCTGGCGCCATTGGATGCGGTGCACAGCTATTGGACCGGCTACGGTTTCTTCGCCGACGCCGGCGGCCCGCGGGCACTTTCCGCCGTCGCCGCCGAACGTCGGTGCTTTGCGGCGGTGGCGCAGAAAGCCATGCAAATTCAAACGCGGGACCGCCTGGCGCCGGGCCGGAAGTTAAGGGAATTCGTGCATGAAAATATCACCGACCCTGCTTTGCGTTATGAGCGAAGTTTGGTGCTTCGCACTGACGCCAAGCCCTTTGACCACCCGAATTGCAAGTTGTTGGGCGGCTGAATCTTGACCGTTCAAGCGCTGAGGGCGTTGATCTAACCCAGAGCGCGGGCGCCGACGATGCCGGCGAAGATGATGACGCCGACCCAGAAATTGAGTTTGAATTTGACCAGACAGTCGGCGGCATCGGCGATTTTCAAAGTCGCCACCTGCCAGGCAAACAGCAGCGCGGCGGCGCCGAGGCCGGCGTAATACGGCCAGCTGATGTCCATCACGGCGCCGGCAGCGGCGAAGCCGGCCAATGCGGCGACGTAGAAAAACCACAGCCACGGTTTAGAATTTTCGCCAAGTGCGAGCGCCGAGGATTTGACCCCGATCAGCGCGTCGTCCTCCTTGTCCTGGTGGGCGTAGATGGTGTCGTAGCCGAGCGTCCAGGCAATGCCGCCGGCATAGAGCAGTCCCGCCGGCCAGGCCAGGCCGCCGGTGACCGCCGCCCAGCCTAACAGCGCTCCCCAATTGAATGTCAGGCCGAGAAACGCCTGTGGCCAATAGGTGATGCGCTTCATAAAGGGATAGGTGAAGACCAGGGCGAGCGAGGCGACACCGAGCAGGATGGCGAACAAATTGAACTGCAGCAGGATGACGAGACCGAGAACAAGCAACAGAGCGAGAAAGGCGAGCGCGGTTTTGACGCTGATCACGCCGGCGGCAATCGGCCGGTCCCGGGTGCGCGCCACGCGGGCGTCGAAATCGCGGTCGACGATATCGTTGTAAACGCAGCCGGCGCTGCGCATCACCAGGGCGCCGGCGGCGAACAGCGCCAGGAGGCGGATATCGGGCAGCCCGTCCGCCGCCAGCGCCGCGCTCCACAAGCCCGGCCACAGCAGCAACCAAGTGCCGATCGGTTTGTCGAGGCGGGCCAACACGGCGAACGGCCGGAGGCCGCGCGGCAGGAGATGCAGGATCAGGCTCGCGGTCATGTTCAATCTCGCGGTCGTGTTCGGTCTCGCGGTCGTGGGTAATGGTGATATCTTGAGCGCGCGCGAGAGACAAGAAGGGGCGGCGGGATGGCGGCAGAAAAAAAACAGGCGGCGAAGGCGAGCCGGGTGCGTTTGTTCGTCGATGCGCCCATTGCTGCCGACCTCGAACTCAAGCTGGAAAGCGCGCAAAGTCATTATATCGGCACGGTCATGCGTCTCGCACCCGGCGACACGCTGTCCATCTTCAACGGCCGTGACGGCGAGTGGCGCGCCGCTATCGCCGGCCTCAAACGCGGCGCCTGCACCCTCAAGCCGGAGGCACAAGCACGGCCGCAACAGGCGTCAAGTGGGCCGTGGCTGCTGTTCGCGCCGGTCAAATCATCGCGCACGGAATTATTGATCGAAAAGGCCACCGAACTCGGCGTCTCGGCGCTGTGGCCGGTGACCACGCAATATTCTCAAAGCAAGCTGGCGAAGCCGGAGCGCTACCGCGCCCACGCCGTCGAGGCGGCGGAACAATGCGGGCGGCTCGACGTGCCGAAGATCCAGCCGCTTGCGGCGTTGACGGCAGTGTTAGAGGAGTGGCCAACGGATCGGCGCCTCCTGTTTTGCGATGAAGCCGGCGGCCCGCCGGTGCTTGAGGCCCTGGAAGCCCTTGTTGCCGGGCCGCCCGGCCCCTGGGCCATCCTGATCGGTCCGGAAGGCGGATTCTCAGCCGAAGAGCGGGCAGACATCAGAACGCGCCGCTTTAGCGTGCCGGTATCGCTCGGGCCACGAACATTGCGCGCCGAGACAGCTGCCGTGGCGGCGCTCAGCCTGTGGCAGGCGGTGTTGGGGGACTTGCGCCTGGGCAATTAAGTCCCTACTTCATATACTTGCAGCGATTGTCCATTCGTCGTATCAGGATGCGCATAGGGCAAACGCGCCGCCATTATTTACCTTCGGATCGCCTATGAACGATATCGCCAGCCCGCCCCGCCAGGAGGCCATCGAAAAACGCGACCTGGTGCGCTATGTGGAATCCGGCTGCACGCCGAGCACGGAATGGGCGATCGGCACCGAGCATGAAAAGTTCGGCTACCGCCTCGATGACCTGCGACCGCTGCCCTATGACGGCCCGGCCGGAATCCGCGCCATGCTCGAAGGGCTGCAGCGCTACAAATGGGTGCCGTACTTCGAAGGCGAAAATGTGATTGCACTGACCAAGGATGACGGCTCGTCGGTCTCGCTCGAGCCGGGCGGGCAGTTCGAATTGTCAGGTGCGCCGCTGCCGAATTTGCACCGGGTTTGCGACGAAGTGCACACCCATCTCGATCAGGTGGCAACTGTCGCGGATGAGCTCGGCGTCGGCTTCCTTGGCCTCGGTTTCCAGCCTAAATGGCAGCGCGATGACATCCATTGGATGCCAAAAGGCCGCTACGGCATCATGCGCCGCTACATGCCGACCAAGGGCGATCTTGGCCTCGATATGATGACGCGCACCTGCACCGTGCAGGTCAATCTCGATTTCGACAGCGAGATCGATATGGTGCGCAAGCTGCGCGTTTCGTTGGCGCTGCAGCCGGTTGCCGTGGCGCTGTTTGCCAATTCGCCCTTTGTTGAGGGCAAGCCGAGCGGCTATTTGAGCTATCGCAGCCACGTCTGGACGCGCACCGATCCGGAGCGTTGCGGGCTGCTGCCGTTTGCTTTCGAGGACGGTATGGGGTTCGAGCGCTATGTCGATTACGTGCTCGACGTGCCGATGTATTTCGTCCTGCGCGACGGCAAATATATCGACGTTTCGGGCCGCTCCTTCCGTGATTTTATCGCCGGCAAACTGCCCGGTCTGGAAGGCGAACGGCCGACCATCAAAGATTGGGAAGATCACATGACGACGATCTTTCCCGAGGTACGTATCAAGCGCTATATGGAAGTGCGCGGCGCCGATGGCGGGCCGTGGGGCCGGCTTTGTGCCTTGCCGGCGCTGTGGGTCGGGCTGCTCTATGATTCGACGGCGCTGAACGAAGCCGAGGCACTGTGCCGCGAGTGGTCCTATGACGCGGCCGCCGCCGCCCATGTCGATGTGGCGCGGAACGGCTTTAAGACGACACTCGGCGGGCGCACCGTCGGCGAGATCGCGCGCGACGTGGTGCGTATTGCCAGCGGCGGGCTCGAACGCCGTTCCGTGGCGGGAAATCACGATCCCGACGAGCGCAGCTATCTCACCACACTGAAACAGCATGTCGAAACCGGCCGCACGCCGGCGGAGGAACTGCTCGAAGCGTTTGAGACGCGGTGGCACGGCAATATCGACCCGCTGTTCGAGGAATACGCCTATTAAGCGGCTGTGGTGAGGATATGAACTACCCCGTCAATCCGCTTTTCTCGGCCGTCGCAGCGCCACCCATCGCCGAGGCGTGGCGCTGGATCGAGG
>JAPYQV010000551.1 GCA_029937205.1 Alphaproteobacteria bacterium | reverse complement strand
CGCCGATGCAGGGCTTCGGCGATTTGGGCGTGAAATTCCGGTGTGAAATGCCATTGATCAATGAATGCCTGCTCAGCGCCACCGATCCGTTCCATCTCAGCCGTCATGTCCAGGACCACTCCGCCATAGGCTTCCACGATCGGAATCACGGCTTTGTTCGCCGCAATAAGGCATTCGTCCCAATGGGCGTTCGGGTGATAATCGCCAGCATGGTAGTTGCTTCCCAAATAACTTTTTGGCGGAACCGGAAGAGTCATCCAGATGACATGACGTTGTCGCCGGCGAAAATAGGATATGATATGTCGCGAGCGTTCAGCAAAATTGTTGGGAGAAATTGATAATTCGCCGGCGACATATAGGCGGGCCAATAGTTCCGGGCTGTAATCCTTTTCAAGTATCAGGCCGCTCGCTGTCAGATCATTTTGTTGCTGCCGCGCAACATATTCAACGAAATGCCGCCTGCTGATCAGGGTGTCCCAGATACCATCCAAGATGACGACGACCGCGGGGTTCGTCAGCGCCAGGCGAACGATGTTGTTTTGAACGGTCCCGCCTCGGAAATGATCAGGAATGTGTATTGGGTCGTAATCGCAGGACGGATCCAAAAGCGTCAATTTGCGCCAAATGTGGCAGAAGGTTTTTTCGTAGCCGTAGCGTGCTGTGTAGTGTGAGTTTGTGAAGTAGGTATCAAAGGCTCTCGAATCACCCAGGATTGTTACGTTCGTTGTCATCAATTGTGCTCGGGCTCAGAGGCTCGTGAGAACTGCTTCGCAGATGCGTTCCGCCGTCGCATCGTCCATATAGGGATGCATGGGAAGGCTGAGCACTCTCTGGCACAGGCGTTCGGTAACCGGCAGCGACCCTTCGCCATCACCCAACGAACGGTAGGCGGTCTGCAAATGCATGGGCAGAGGATAGTAGATTGCACTCGGCACGCCTTTTTCGCCGAGGCGGGCCTTCAGACCGTCTCTATCATCATGTTGAATTGTGTATTGCGCCCAGGCTGAGCACAGGCCGTCGGGCCGAGGTGGCGTCGTCACCGAATCCTGAAGTGCGGCTTCATATTTTTGAGCCAGTTGATCCCGGGCTTCAATTTCCGCATCGAAGACCTTGAGCTTGGCCAAAAGTATCGCCGCCTGCAGCGTATCCAGACGGGAATTCAGGCCGACGCGCACCACATCATATTTGGCCTTTCCGGTGCCATGCCCGCGTAGCGAACGCCACAATTCGGCGCGCGCCGCGTCGTCCGTCAGCAGCGCGCCGCCATCGCCATAACAACCGAGTGGTTTGGCGGGAAAGAAGCTGGTGGCCGTTGCCGGCGCCAAGCCGCCCACGGCGCGACCGTGTGCAGCGGCGCCCAGGCTTTGCGCGGCATCACCGAGCAGGAACAGATCGTGCGCCTCGGCGATCTCCGCCAATCTGGCATAATCCGCCGGCAAGCCGAACAGATCGACGGGAATGACGGCGCGCGGTTTCAGCTTTCCGGCTGCCTTCACCGCCGTCAGCTTTTCTTCCAGATCGACGCTATCAATCAGAAAATTTTTGCCATCCACATCGATGAATACCGGCGTGGCGCCGATCAGCAGCACCGTCTCGGCAGTTGCGGTAAATGTGAATGAGGGGACGAACACCGCATCGCCCGGGCCGATATTCTCGCCCATCAGCGCCAGAATTAATGCATCCGTGCCATTGGCGCAGCTGATCACGTGCGCCACACCCACATGTTCTGCCAACGCCGCTTCAAATTCGTGAACCTCTGGCCCCAAAATAAATCGGCCATGATCGAGAACGCGCTGAATGCCGGCATCAATTTCGGATTTGAGGTCGGCGTATTGGGCCTTGAGGTCAACAAAGGGAATACTCAAATGGTGGATCCTTTTAAGATGAGTTGGTCGTCTATTTCTTCGTAGCGTTCGCCGTTGCGCGGGCAAACGAGATCGGCGCCCAGCACGTCACCTGAACGCGACACCCAACCACTCCGGCGCGCCGGATTGCCGAGGACAAGCGCGTGCGGGCGCACATCCCGGGTAACCACCGCGCCGGCGCCGATCATCGCGTATTGGCCGATGGTCACGCCGCAAATAATCACTGCGTTAGCGCCGATGGTGGCTCCCTTTCCTACCAAGGTGGGAAGGAATTCGTCCTTTCTCTCGACGAAAGCGCGCGGCGTCAGGACGTTGGTGAACACGCAAGAGGGGCCGCAGAAAACATCGTCTTCCAGGGTGACGCCCTTATAGAGGGAGACATTGTTCTGAACTTTGCAGCCTGAACCGATCGTGACATCCGGACCGACCATCACAT
>JAPYQV010000040.1:8152-12360 GCA_029937205.1 Alphaproteobacteria bacterium | reverse complement strand
GTCTAGGGCGGGCAACAGGATGGCGAGAAGGCGATGATCGCGAAATTGAGCGGCCGGCTGGATTCCTCGGGCGACGGCTGGGCTGTGATCGATGTTGGCGGCGTCGGCTATCTGGTGTTTTGCGCCGGGCGTACCCTGGCGGCAATGCCGGGTGACGGCGGCGCGGTCTCGTTGGAGATCGAAACCGTAGTGCGCGAAGATCAATTCAACCTCTATGGCTTCCTCGATGGCCGCGAGCGTGAGTGGTTCCGCCTGTTGCGCACCGTCCAGAGCGTTGGCGCCAAGATGGCGTTGGCGATCCTCGGCCTGTTGTCGCCGGATGAACTGGCCCTCGCGATTGCTGCGCGCGACAAAGCGACCCTGACGCGGGTCTCCGGCGTCGGCCCCAAGCTGGCCGAACGCATGTTGACCGAGTTGAAAGATAAGGCGCCCGTCGGTGACATGTCGGTGTCGATAGTCGGCGCTGGCGCTGGCGGTTCGTCATCGGCCAGCGATGCGGTCTCGGCGCTGGTCAATCTCGGCTATCGCCAGAGCGAGGCGTTTGGCGTGGTGTCCGATGCGGCGCGCCGTCTCGGTGATGAGGCGACCGTGGGAGACCTGATTCAAGCCGGTCTGAAGGAGCTCAGCGCGTGAGCGAAGAGCGCATCATCTCGCCGGAAGCGAGTGGCGAGGATGGCGTGGACGTCAGTTTGCGGCCGCAATCCCTGGAAGAATTTATCGGCCAACCTAATCTCTGCGAAAATTTGCAAGTGTTTGTCGAGGCGGCGCGGAGCCGCGGCGAGGCGCTTGATCATGTATTGTTTTACGGCCCGCCCGGGCTCGGTAAGACGACACTGGCGCAAATCGTGGCGCGCGAACTGGGCGTCGGCTTTCGTGCCACATCCGGCCCGGTGATCGCCCGCGCCGGCGACCTGGCGGCAATTCTGACCAATTTGAATGCCCGCGACGTTCTGTTTATCGACGAAATCCATCGGCTCAATCCGGCGGTCGAAGAGATCTTGTATCCGGCGCTCGAAGACCGGCAGCTCGATCTGATCATCGGCGAAGGGCCGGCGGCGCGTTCGGTACGCATTGATTTGCCACCCTTCACCCTGGTCGGCGCCACCACTCGCACCGGGCTGATCACGACGCCGCTCAGAGAGCGCTTTGGCATACCGCTCAGGCTCAATTTTTACGGCCCCGACGATCTGCAGGAGATCGTCCGGCGCAACGCTCTGAAACTGGATTTCGATTTGACCCTGGAAGGCGCGCGCGAAATTGGCAGCCGCTCGCGCGGTACGCCGCGGATCGCCGTGCGACTGCTCCGCCGGGTGCGCGATTTCGCCTCCGTCGAGGGCAGCGCACAGGTCGACGCAAAATTGGCGGACAAGGCGCTGAGCCGACTTGAAGTCGATCAGCGCGGCCTCGATGCCCTTGATCGGCGCTACCTTCAGTGCATCGGGCATAATTACGGCGGCGGTCCGGTCGGCGTCGAGACCATCGCGGCGGCACTCTCGGAGCAGCGCGATGCGCTCGAAGAAGTGATCGAGCCGTTCCTCATCCAGCAGGGTTTGTTACAGCGCACGCCACGCGGCCGGGCGCTGACGGCGCATGGCTTTCGCCACATTGGCCTCGATATTCCCAAACCCGATAGCTCGCAATTCGAGTTGATGGAGGAGGGCGGCGATGAATAGCGGCACCGCGGTCCAAGGCGCCGTCCAGGGCGCTGTTCAAGGTCTCATGACCGGCGATACCTTCATCTATCCGTTGCGCGTCTTCTATGAGGATACGGATGCGGCGGGCGTCGTCTATTACGCCAACTATCTGAAGTTCATCGAGCGCGCGCGCACCGAAATGCTGCGCGCCGCCGGCATCGACCATAGCACCATGCGCGAGCAGCATGGCGTGCTGTTTATCGTCCGGCACTGTGCGCTCGACTACCGCCGGCCGGCCGAGCTCGAAGACTTGCTCGATATCCACACCCGCATTCTCGCCGTAAAAGGCGCGACATTGGAGGCCGAGCAAATTGTCATGCGGGACGGCAAGACGCTGGTGCATGCCGAATTACGGCTCGCCTGCATAAACGAGAGAGGCGCGCCGACGCGCTTCCCGCCAAACCTCCGCAGCGCCCTCGAAGCCTTGCGGCACGGACAACAGCAGCCAGCAACGGACTCTTAACGTATGGACACCACTCTCGTCACCGCCGTGGAACTGGGCAGCGATGCCGTCGCCCACAGCCTTTCTCCCGTGCAATTGTTTTTGGAAGCCGATCTCATCGTCAAGGCGGTTATCCTGGTGCTAATCGCAAGTTCGTTCTGGAGTTGGGCGATCATATTTGAAAAGGTCATGCGCTTTCGCCGCATTACGCGCCAGGCGGCCGAATTCGAAAATGCCTTTTGGTCCGGCGGTTCCCTGCAACAGCTCTACGATAATGTACAGACGCAGGTGAACCATCCCATGTCGCACCTGTTCGAATCCGCCATGCGCGAATGGCATCGCTTTACCGAGAGCGGCAATCAGAATCTGGATGCGACCCGCCTCGAAGGACTGCAGCGCCGTATCGCCCATGCCATGGACGTGACCCTCGACCGCGAGCTCGACAAATTGCAGAAATATCTCGGCTTCCTCGCCACCGTCGGCTCGACCGCACCGTTCGTCGGCCTGTTCGGTACGGTGTGGGGCATCATGAACAGCTTCCAGTCCATCGCCGCCAGCAAGGATACATCGCTTGCCGTGGTCGCGCCGGGCATCGCCGAGGCGTTGTTCGCAACGGCGCTCGGCCTGGTCGCGGCGATCCCTTCGGTGGTCGCCTACAACAAATTAAGCGGCGATCTCGACCGCTATAGCGGCCGCCTGGAATCCTTCGGCACCGAATTTCGTTCGCTCCTGTCGCGTCAACTCGAAGAGCGGGTGACCTAGGCATGGGCGCGGACTTGCAACATGGTGGCAGCCGTCGGCGGCGGCGCAGTCGTGCGCCGATTAGCCAGATCAACGTGACACCGTTTGTCGACGTGATGCTGGTGTTGCTGGTGATTTTTATGATCACGGCGCCGCTTCTAACCGTCGGCGTGCAGGTTGACTTGCCGAAAACCGAAGCCGGGCCGATCAGCGGCGATGACGAGCCACTCTCCATATCCATCACCAAAGACAATGTGTTGTACCTTCAGGAAACCGAGGTCGCGTTGCCGGATCTGGTGCCCAAACTGATGGCGATCTCGGAGCGCCGTACGGATGTCAGAATTTTCTTGCGCGCCGATGCGGCCATTCCCTATGGCCGGGTGATGGAAGTGATGGGCACGGTAAACCGCGCGGGCTTCAAGAAAGTGGCGCTCGTGACCAAGCTTGAAACGGGGGCGAAGTAGCCGACATGGGCCGGCAGGGCTGGATATTTTCAGGCGTGCTGCATGCGGGGGTGATCGCAGCCGCGGTGCTCGGCCTGCCGTCTTTGTTTGAGAGCAATTCAGAAATCGTCGAAGAAGCAATTGTTGTAACGATGATCTCGGAAGAGGAATTGGCCGCTTCCAAACAGGAACCCGAAGCGGCGCCCGAGCCTGAATCTGAGCCGGTTGCCGCCACAGAGCCCGAACCCGAACCCGAGCCGGAGCCGGTTGCCGCTGTAGAACCTGAACCTGAGCCGGAACCGGTTGAGGTGAAGGCACTGGAGCCGCCGCCACCGCCACCGCCACCGCCGGAAGAAGTCGAGCCGGTGTTTGCGGCGATTACACCCGAGCCGCCGCCACCTCTGCCAGAGCCTGAGCCGGAGGTTATTCCCGAGCCGGTGCCCGCGCCTGAGCCGGAACCTATTGTCGAGGTCACGCCGCCGGAGCCGCCCGAGGCCAAGCCGGAGCCGCTTCCCGAACCGGCGCCGGAACCGAAGTTCGCGCCCGAAGTCAGAGTACCGAAGCCGCTCACCAAGCCGGCGCCGGTGCAACCGAGTTTTGATTCCCTGTTGAAAAGCGTGGTCGATGAAACGCCCGAAGAGCCGCCCGCACTGGCGCCCGAGCCCGAGCCCGAACCGGAGTTCAACGATCTCCTCGCCAGTGTTGCCGATATGCTGCCGGATCCGGCCGAGGTCGAGCCGCCACCGGAGCGCGACCGCAGCGAGGGTTTTACCAAGTCCAACCAGATTGCCTCCTTGATAAAATCCAGGGTGGAGACAAATTGGAGCGTGCCGGCCGGTGTGCGCGATGCGGGTGATTTGATCGTCACTATCCGAATCACTCTCAGAC
>JAPYQV010000040.1:0-8142 GCA_029937205.1 Alphaproteobacteria bacterium | reverse complement strand
GGTTAAGAGTGCCGAAATTCTCGATGAAAATTATTCCGAAGATTCGAATTTTCGCACCATGGCGGAAAGCGCGCGCCGCGCCGTATTCAAAGCCAGTCCGATCCTGGAATTGCGACGCTTTGGCGATGACTATAATCAGTGGCGCGATGTTACGATGACATTTCGCCCGCCGGTATAAGGTGCCATCATGATGACGGAAAGTAGCAAGCATGAGAACGAGGCGGGGATGCTAAGCAGGATATTGATGACGGGCCGTGAGGGCGATTGTGCAATGCATCGCCGTCGGCCGCCGCGCGCCCTTGCCTGGTTCTTCGTTATGCTGATTGCGCTCGCTGTGCCGCTGGTGCCGGCGCAGGCGGATTTGCGCGTCGACATCACGCGCGGCCAGGTCGAGCCCATGCCGGTCGCCATCTCCGACCTGTTCGGCGAGACCGAAGAAGCGACGAAATTGGGCAAGAAAATTTCCCAGGTCATCGCGCGCAATCTTGAGCGTTCCGGACTTTTCCGCCCGATCGATCCGCGCGCCTTCATTCAAACCCCGGAAGCCATGTTGAGCGGCCCGCGCTTTCCCGATTGGCGCCAGATCAACGCCCAGGCGCTGGTGACCGGACGGGTGCAGGTCGTCGCCGGTGATCGCCTGGAAGTGGAGTTTCGCCTGTGGGACGTATTTGCCGAGCAATATATGGTGGGTCTGCGCCTTGGCAGCGTTACGACGCAATGGCGCCGTATCGCCCACAAAGTGACCGATGAGATTTACAAGCGCTTGACCGGCGAAGTGGGCTATTTCGACACGCGAATTGTCTATATCGCCGAAACCGGGCCGCTCGATCGGCGCATCAAGCGCCTCGCGATCATGGATCAGGACGGCGAAAATTTGCGCTTCCTGTCGGACGGCAAGCAACTGGTGCTGACGCCGCGCTTCTCGCCGACGGCGCAGGAAATCACCTATCTCTCCTACGATGACGGCATCCCCCGGGTCTATTTGCGCAAAGTCGATTCGGGCCAGCAGGAGGTGCTCGGCAATTTCCCCGGCATGACATTTGCGCCGCGCTTTTCGCCCGATGGCAACAGCGTGATTCTGACCTATGCGGCAGACGGCAATTCAGATATTTTCGAGATGAATTTGTTGAGCCATAAAGTGCGCCGATTGACCAATAACCCTGCCATCGATACGGCGCCGTCCTACTCCCCGGATGGCAAGTTTGTCGTGTTCGAATCCGATCGTGGCGGCTCGCAGCAGATATACGTTATGGAGCGCGCCGGCTCAGAGCCACGCCGCATCTCGTTCGGCAAGGGCCGCTACGGCACGCCGGTGTGGTCACCTCGCGGAGATTTGATAGCCTTCACCAAAAGCAATAGAGGTCGTTTCTCTATCGGCGTGATAAAACCGGACGGTAGTGGAGAACGAATATTATCGGAGGATTATTTGGTTGAAGGGCCGACATGGGCGCCGAACGGCCGCGTGCTCATGTTTTTCAGGCAAAGTGAGCGCAATCCGGACAGCGCGGAGTTGGTTATAGTCGATATCACCGGCCATCATGAGAGGATATTGTTCACATCCACGGCGGCTTCAGACCCGGCGTGGTCGCCCTTGATCCCATGAACAACCAGAGTTATAGTTTTCACCTTATTTTTGGCCGATTCTTGCGAATCCGCAGGAATTATCGGGCGGAAATTTCAATTCGAATCCACTTAAACTTGTTTTTTCTAAAGGCTCGAAGAATTCGGCCTGGCATCATTGTTTTGGTCGCCGCGCTTCCTTCGAGCCTCTTAACAAACCGGACTTTACCTGAGGGAGTGACCCGATGCGGATGAGACTATTAGGAATGAAATGGCTGGTGCCGTTGGCCGCGGTGCTGATGATTGTGGCGGCCTGCGAGAGCACGCCCGACGATGCCGCCGCGACCAGTGGTGACGGGGATGCGACGCAAACCGCTTCTTCGTCGAGCGATGATTCAGGCGCTGCCGTTGATTCATCTTCCATGGACAGTGATGTGTCCACTGCCGATGTCTCCGCGCCGATTCCGGGAACCCAGGAAGATTTGGTGCAGAATGTTGGAGACCGTGTGTTTTTTAATTATGACAGCGCGGTATTGACCCCGGAAGGCCGTCGCACATTGGAGCGTCAGGCGGAATGGCTGCGGCTTTTCCCCGAGCTTAACATCACTATCGAAGGTCATTGTGACGAGCGCGGGACGCGCGAATACAACTTGGCGCTGGGCGAGCGCCGGGCCACGGCGGCGCGCGATTATTTGATCGCCTTCGGCATGAACTCGTCGCGCCTCAGGACCACCAGCTACGGCAAAGAGCGCCCCTATGCGCTCGGCCACAATGAGGAATCCTGGAGCCTCAACCGCCGCTCGGTCACGGTGGTGAACTGATCCGGCTTGGTGCATGGGGCGCATTGGCGATCGGGGCAATACGGTGAAAACGCTATCAATAGCCCTCCTGTGGGGCGCGATAGCGGTTTTCATCGCCTTGCCGCCGGTCGCGCAGGCCCAGACCGATGCGGTACTGCGAAGTCAAATCAAGACATTGCAGAACCAGCTGGGTTCTCTGAGTAAGCAATTTCAGGAGCTGCAAAAGCGCGTTTATGCGGGCTCTGGCGCTAACGCCGCCGCGCAATCCGACGCATCTTCGTCACCGACCGATGACAATACCGCCCGGCGGCTGGCGATATTCGAATCTCGCCTTGAGCAGCTTGAACAGAACAAGCTGCGCCGGATCGAAGGCCAGTTTGACGAAATGCGAAACCTGATTAATCGCATGGATGCGCGCCTCGAAAAGCTCGTGGCCGATGTGGATTTTCGCCTGACAGCGTTGGAATCGGCACTGCCGCCGACGATGACTTCAGAAAATATGCGGTCTTCAGTCGCCGGCAACGCCGTTGACGGCCAGACCGGTACTGGAGGCGTCAGCGCGCAAGTGGAAGGCGGCGGCGGATACAAGCCCTCCGGCGCACCGCGGATACTCGGCACCATCCCGCTTGGGGATGGCGCGATGGTGCCGATAGAGCCCGAGCTGCAGCAGACGGCGCGGGCTTCCATCCTGCCGGACGGCACGGCGGAGGAGCGCTATAAATACGCTTTTGGCCTACTGCGCAAAGCGCAATATGATAAGGCCGATCGCGTCCTTGCGGCATTCATCGACGTGCATGGCGATCACCCGTTGGCGGAAAATGCCTCCTATTGGCGCGGCGAATCATTCTATGCCCGCAAGATGTTTGGCGAAGCGGCACGAATCTATGCGACCAATCTGCAGCGCTATCCGGAAGGCGCCAAGGCGCCTGACAATATGGTCAAGCTCGGCATGGCCTTGGCCAATCTGGAGCGCACCAAGGAAGCCTGTCAGGCGTTCGGTGAATTGGACCGCAAATTCCCCGACATGCCGGCCAATGTGCGCCAAGCGGCGGAGCGGGGCCGCAATGCGGCAAGCTGCCCCTAGTCAAGGCGGGGCGGCGCGCCGCTATTCCAAAAAATTTCCATGACCACGCCGCGGATCGTTTTTCCGACTGGATCAGATGCTGGTAAGGCTTTGGGCGCGGCTGAATTCGCCCGCCTGATGGCGCCGGCCGGGCCGTTCGAAGCCGCCCCTCATCTCGCCCTTGCGGTCTCCGGCGGCGCCGACAGTATGGCGCTGACATTGCTCGCCGCCGCCTGGGCACGGCGCCGCAAGGGCCGCATTACGGCGCTCACCGTCGATCACCGCCTGCGTCCGGAATCCACTGCCGAGGCGCGCCAGGTCGGCCGCTGGCTCGGTCAGCACGGCATCACGCACAAAATATTGCCGTGGCAGGGCGACAAACCCACAACTGGCTTGCAGGCGGCGGCGCGGGCGGCGCGCATGAAGCTGTTGGCCGCCTGGTGTGGGCGCCACCATGTTCTCCATCTCCTGAGCGGGCATCAATTGGAGGACCAGGCCGGCACCGTGTTGCTGCGGCTTTCCGCCGGAAGCGGCGGCGATGGCTTGGCGGCGATGCCCCTGGTGCAGGATTTAGCCGCGCCAGGCGGCACCCGTGGCGCGACCAGTGTGCGTCTCATTCGCCCGCTGCTATCCGTTTCCGAAGCCCGCCTGCGGGCGACACTCCAGGTCGCGGACCAGGCTTGGGTCGACGATCCGTCGAACCGCAAACCGGCTTATGCCCGCACCCGTCTGGTGGCGGCGCTGGCGGAATTGGCGCCGGAAGGCGTGACGGCGCCCCGCCTGGCTCGTACCGCGCGACGCGCCGGGCAGGACAGGGCGGCGCTTGAGAGCGCCTGTGGTGCGGCGCTGGCGCGTGCCGTGGCGCCGCATCCGGCGGGATTTTTCCTGCTGAATTGGGATTTGTGGCGGGACTTGCCTGAGGCGATTTCGCTTCGGGTTTTGGCCCGCCTTCTGGCCAGCGCCGGGGCGCGCGAGTTCGGTCCGCGCCTGGCAAAGGTGGAGCGGCTGTGGCAGGAATTGCGCGGCGCTTATCCCGGGCGTGCAGCGACCCTTGGCGGCTGCCGTATCGTGGCATACCGGGGCGGACTGTTGATTTGCCGCGAGCCGGCGGCGGCGCAGGAGATTGTCGCGTTGACACCCGGCACCTCCCAAGTCTGGGACAGGCGCTTCTCCGTCAGGCTCGCTCGCGGCGCTGAATTCAACGGAAAATGCACCGTCGGCCGGCTCGGATTGAAGGGCATTTCCGGTCTGCGCAGATGCATGGCTGACCCGGCCGCGGCTATGGCGCTCATTCCAGCGCCGGCGCGCCCCGCTTTACCGGCGTTTAGAGACCTTGACGGCGTGCTCGCGGTACCCCACCTAAACTATACGAGATTCGGCGCTGAGCGGCGTTTTTTGACGACGTTTTGCCCGACGGGGGGTGGCCGCGGTGGCGGGTTCGGCCCGGTTGTTTGAAGAAAGCTTTACTTCAAATATTCATGATATGGTGTAAAACCGGTATATAATTGATATTCAGTGGCAAATCACACGGCCCGGTGCTGCAATCGCCTGATAGGAGCAGATTGGGGCGGCTTGGGGCCGTGTTTCAAGTACGAGGACGTTGGGTTGGGCAGTTTCGGTAAAAATATAGCGCTTTGGATCATCATCGGTCTGTTGTTGGTCGCGCTATTTCAGTTGTTTCAGGGTGGTTCGTCCAAGACGACGAGCCACGAATTGGCGTTTTCTGAATTCATGACCGAAGTGGAAACCGGCCAGGTGTCCGATGTCACCATTCAAGGCCAAAATCTGACCGGCCATTACATGGACGGACGCGAATTCACGACCTACACGCCAAACGACTCCAACTTGGTCGGCACGCTGCGCGACAATCAGGTGCAGATCACGGCAGCACCGGTCGAAAGCGGCGTCCCGTTTTTCAATATCCTGCTGTCTTGGTTCCCGATGCTGCTGCTCGTCGGCGTGTGGATCTTTTTCATGCGCCAGATGCAATCCGGCGGCGGCAAGGCGATGGGCTTCGGCAAATCCCGCGCCCGGCTGTTGACCGAGCGCCAGGGGAAGGTGACGTTCGACGACGTCGCCGGCATCGACGAAGCCAAGGCCGAGCTTGAGGAAATCGTCGAATTTCTGCGCGATCCGCAAAAATTCCAAAAACTCGGCGGCAAGATTCCCAAGGGCGTGCTGCTCGTCGGCCCGCCCGGAACCGGTAAGACGCTGCTGGCGCGCGCCATCGCCGGCGAAGCCAACGTGCCGTTTTTCACCATATCGGGCTCCGATTTTGTTGAGATGTTCGTCGGCGTTGGCGCCAGCCGGGTGCGTGACATGTTCGAACAGGGCAAAAAGAACGCGCCCTGCCTGATCTTCATCGATGAAATTGACGCGGTTGGCCGGCACCGCGGCGCCGGGCTCGGCGGCGGCAATGACGAGCGCGAACAGACCCTCAACCAGTTGCTCGTCGAGATGGATGGTTTCGAGGCCAATGAAGGCGTCATTCTGATCGCCGCCACCAACCGCCCGGACGTGCTCGATCCGGCGCTCTTGAGGCCTGGCCGTTTTGACCGCCAGGTGGTGGTGCCCAATCCGGACGTGCTCGGCCGCGAAAAGATTCTCAAAGTTCATATGCGCAAGGTGCCGCTCGCGCCCGACGTCAATCCACGCACCATCGCCCGCGGCACGCCAGGCTTTTCCGGCGCCGATCTCGCCAATCTGGTGAACGAGGCGGCGCTTTTGGCGGCGCGGCGCAGCAAACGCGTCGTCACCATGGCCGAATTCGAAGACGCCAATGACAAGGTGATGATGGGCGCCGAGCGCCGTTCCATGGTGATGACCGACGAGGAAAAGCGCCTGACCGCCTATCACGAGGGCGGACACGCCATCGTCGCCGTAAACCTGCCAGCCTCTGATCCCATTCACAAGGCGACCATCATACCGCGCGGCCGTGCGCTGGGTATGGTCGTGCGGCTGCCGGAAGGCGACCGCATCTCGCTCAGCCGCGAGAAATTGGAAACCGACATCGCGGTTGCCATGGGTGGGCGTATCGCCGAGGAAATGGTATTCGGCTATGACAAAGTCACCAGCGGCGCTTCGTCCGATATTAAAATGGCGACTTCGATCGCGCGCAGCATGGTGACCCAATTCGGCATGTCCGACGAATTGGGGCCGCTCAGCTACGGCGAAAACGAGCAGGAAATCTTCCTCGGGCACTCTGTGACGCAGACCAAGAGTATTTCCGAGGACACCGCCAACGCCATCGACCGGGAAGTGCGCCGCATCGTCGATGAGGGTTACAAACGGGCGCAGGATATCCTCACCACCAACGAGAAACAGCTGCACAGCCTGGCCAACGCTCTGCTCGAGTATGAAACGTTGAACGGTGACGAGATCAATTCGATCCTGCGCGGCGAGACGTTCTCCCGCCCCGATCATGACGATCCGCCGGTGCGGCGCGGCAAGCGGGGCACGGTGCCGAGTTCGGGAGAAGCGACGGGTCCGACCGGTCTTGAGCCGGAACCGCAGTCGGGCTCCTAACCCAGGCGCATCGCGGCGCTGAATAACCGTAACCCGATGAATAATACGCCGACGCACGAGAAGCCGTGGCAGCAGGTGGCAGACGGCGCGCAACTTTATCTCCGCCCCAGGTCCCCAGCCGAACCCGATGGCCTCGTTGAACTCATTACCTCCGATGGTGGCCCGTCCACGCGAACGCAATTGACGCGGCGCGATGTCGAGGACTGGGCGGCGGGTTGCGGCGGCGCCAGGCAGGCGCGCATCACCACTCTCCTGGCACAAATCGATTCAACGCGCCATCCGGTCTGCGGCGTGGGGCTCGAGCAGCCGCGCATCATGGCTGTGGTCAACGTCACGCTGGACAGCTTCTCCGATGGCGGCAAGAATTTCGATTCAGAAGTGGCAATCCGGGCCGGGCGGGAGATGGCCGCGGCGGGCGCCGATATCATCGATGTCGGTGGCGTGTCGACCCGCCCCGGCGCCAGGCCGCCGAGCCCGGCGGAGGAGTTGGCGCGTGTGCTGCCGGTGATACGGGCGTTGGCCGAGGCCGGCCTGATCGTTTCCATCGACACGCGGCGCGCCGCTGTGATGGCGGCTGGCCTCGAAGCGGGTGGGCAAATGATCAACGATGTTTCAGCGCTCACCGCAGACCCGGAAAGCCTGTCGTTGGCGGCGCGCTCGGAAGCGCCGATCGTGCTGATGCACATGCAAGGCGACCCTGAGACCATGCAGAAGGCGCCGACTTACAATCATGTCTCGCTCGATGTGTTCGACTTTCTGGAAGAACGTATTGCCGCCTGTATCGCCGCCGGCGTGCCGCGCCATCGCCTGATCGTCGATCCTGGCATCGGCTTCGGTAAGACGATCCCGCACAATCTCCAAATTCTCCGAGATCTCGCACTCTTCCACGGGCTCGGATGCCCGCTTCTTGTCGGCCTGTCGCGCAAATATTTCATCGGCGCGCTCAGCAATCGTGCGCCGGCGGCGGCGCGTATGCCCGGTTCGATCGCCGGCGCGCTGCACGCTGTTTCTCAAGGCGCCCAGATCGTGCGCGTTCATGACGTCGGCGAAACATGCCAGGCGATTAAAATCTGGCAGGCGATACGTGGCGATATTGCGGACTATATGTAAAAATATTGTGGTAATAGTATGACTTGGGTAGGCGACCGCCGCATCGGGCTGCACCGGGCCGCACCGGGCCGCACCGGGCCGCAC
>JAPYQV010000550.1 GCA_029937205.1 Alphaproteobacteria bacterium | reverse complement strand
AGGGAGAAGAGAACATGATTATGAAGCGAATTATTCCGGCAATTGCGGTTGCCGCCGTATCGGTGGGGTTGATGCTGAGCACATCGACATCTTCGGCGGCGGACTCCTGGTCTCTGGATATCAAGAGCATGGGCGCGGACGGCTCCAGCAAGCTAATGGCGTATACGCCTTTGGCCGCCAGCGAAGTCTCGAAGAAATGGAATTTGTGCATCATCTTTCCGCATGTGAAGGATCCCTACTACATCGCCTTTACCTACGGCGCCGTGACCGAAGCCAAACGGCTCGGCGCGAAGCTGACGGTATTGGCGGCGAAGGGCTATGGCGACCTGACCGGGCAAATCTCGCTCGTCGAGGATTGCGTCGCCCAGGGCGCCGACGGCATTTCTATCACGTCCGTTTCCACCGAAGGTCTCAACAAGATCATCTCGGAGACCGTCAAGAACGGTGTGCCGGTCATCGACTTGGGTACCGGCGTCACCACTCCCGACGTCACCGGATCCATTGCCGCCAGCTATTACGGCGCGGGCGAGAGCCTCGGCAAATTTATGGCCGCCAAGCATCCGAAGGGTTCCGGCATGACGAAGATGCTGTATTTGGCCGGTCCCGCCGGTGCCGGCTGGGTCGAAGACGCGGCACGGGGATTCCAGGATGCCCTGAAGGGTTCCGATTTGGAGATCTCGAAAGTCGTGTATGGCGACAGCGGCAAAGCCGTTCAGATGAAACTGATTGAGGACAGTCTTCAGGCCTATCCGGACGTCTCCTACATCGCGGGCATTGCGCCGGCGGCTGAAGGTGCGGTGCAAATTTTGCGCGAGCAAGGCATGGCGGACAAGGTCCAGGTTGCGGCCTTCTATGCGACGCCGGGCGCCTATCAGGGCGTGAAGGGCGGGTCAATTCTGGCAATGACAACTGACTACAACCTGACCCAGGCCCGGATGGCCATCGATACGCTGGTGCGTATTCTCGAAAATAAAAATCCGGTTCTCCACATTGAACCCGGTTTCGAGACCATCCATGGCGCGATGGTTGGCGACTGGAACGCAGGCTCAACCCTTGCTCCGGCTGATTGGAAATTGGTCTTCACGGTCGACTGAAGATCGCAGCAATGACATAGCTTCGGGAAGCTCGCCCGTGTCGTTTTGGGGTGCGGGCGAGTTTACCTGAGCGAGTTTTTTGAAATAGCCTGCACGCAGGCACGAACAATTCACAAATATTGCGGGAGGCGTACGCAGCCATGTATGTTGGCCAATCGATCAAACGACGCGAAGACGAAAAATTTCTGACCGGCTCCGGGCAGTACGTTGACGATGTATCTCTGCCGGAAGGCATCGTTCATGCGACCTATGTGCGCAGCCCGCACCCGCATGCCAAAATTATCAGCATTTCGAAAGACCGCGCGCTGGCCATTCCGGGCGTCTTGGCCGTGCTCACCGGGCAGGATTGGCTGGACGCCGGATTTGGCGAGGCTGAAAGCGTCTGGCCGGTGAATGATATGAGCGGCGAGCCGGCGCATACGGTCAACCGTCCGTTTCTGGCGATCCATGGCGTTACGCGCTATGTCGGCGAATGTGTCGCCATGGTGGTGGCGGAGACCCGCCATCTCGCCCTCGATGCGGCGGAAGCGGTCGAGGTCAAATATGAAGCGCTGCCCGCCAACGTGCTCACGGCGCGCGCGCTCGATGCCGACACGCCGCTCGTCCATGTCGATATGAACGACAATATGGTGCTGCAAACAACCCATGGCGACGAGGCCGCGACCGATGCAGCGTTCGCCAAGGCGGCGCATATCACCGAATGTATTGTGCCGACCAATCGGGTGACGGCGGCGCCGATAGAGCCGCGCTCCTATCTCGGCCACTACGAAGCCAAACGCGACCATTACACCCTTTGGTCGTCCACCCAATCGCCGCATTTGGAGCGCCGCCATTTGGTGGTTTCCATGAATATCCCCGAACACAAATCCCGCGTGGTCGCGCCCGATGTCGGCGGCGGGTTCGGCATGAAGCTTTATCATTATCCCGAGGAGCCGACGGTGCTGTGGGCCTCCAAGGTCGTTGGCCGCCCGGTGCGCTGGACCGGCACACGCTCGGAGGCGATGGTTTCCGATACCCATGCCCGCGATCACTACACGGTGGGCAAAATGGCATTTGACGCGGACGGCAAAATCCTCGCCATGAAGTTCTCGACCTTGGCGGCGTTCGGCGCCTATGAGAGCCAGTTTCAGGCCAGCATCTCCAATGCCTATCACTATTGTCTGTTGTCCTGCGGCTACGATATCCCGGCCATCTTCACCCACGTAAAAGGCGTCTACACGAACAC
>JAPYQV010000549.1 GCA_029937205.1 Alphaproteobacteria bacterium | reverse complement strand
GCGTTGGCCATGGCGGCGGCGAATTCGCGCTCCAATTCTATTTCATACTCGCTCAACCCTTCCAGATCCTCGGGGCTGAGGACGTCGTCGTTGTCATCCGGGAATTTTATCAATATTTCCAGCGGCGTTGTGCCGCCGAGCTTGTCATCGATGAGTTTGAGACCCTGATAAATTTCCGTGTCGTCGCTGAAATAGTTGATGAAGCTGTTCTCGACCCGCAATTGGCTGATTCCCGCCGCACCCGCGATGGTCACCAGTACCGCCAACAGCAGGATCTTGTTGCCTTGCATCTCGGTCAAACGGGCGAGATAGGCGGGCAGGAGAAACCGGTCATTGCCGCTGCTGGGTTTCGATTCGGTTCTCCCCATCACCATCAGCAATGTCGGGAACAAGAGAAACGAAGTGGCAAAGGTCACCGCCAACCCGGCGCTCATCATCCAGCCGAAGTCGATGACCGGCTTGATGTCGCTCACCACCAGTGAGCCAAAACCGATGATGGTGGTGAGTGCCGTGTAGAGGCAGGGTTTCACCATCTTATGGATGGTGGTTCTGACCAGGGTCAACTGATCGTCATCCGGGTGATCGCGGCGGAGCTGCCGGTAACGCACGATCAGGTGAATGTTCATCGAAATGGTGATGATCAGCATCAGGGCGAGAAAATTGGACGAGATGACGGTGACGCTCCAGCCGCTCACACCGAGGACACCCATCATGATGAGGCCGGCGTAAAAGCAGCTCAGCAGGGGCAGCACTATCCAGCGCGGTTTTCGGAAGATGATGGTGAGGACAATGATCAGAAACGCCAGAACGCCGCCGCCAAAGACGATCAAGTCGTTGCGCACAAAGGTCACCATGTCGTCGGTAATCATCGGTGCGCCGCCGAGATACAATTCGCCTTGCCCGCGGTAGCGCTCAACGATGACTCTGATCTCGGCGATGTCCGTGTGGCGTTGCTCGCTTAATGCATCGCGCGCCTGAACATATTCGCTTTCGATGCGTTTCAGGGTTTGTGATTCTTCATTGGAAAGACCGGCATTTCGCTTTTTGGCGCGCAGCTCGTTTCGCGATTGCGCCAGACTGTTGTACCCCGGGTCCTCGACCAGCCCCAAAATTAAAGCGGTGGTTCGGCCATCCGCACTGATGATGAGCTCGCGGTAAATCGGGCTGTTGAGCAACTCTTCCTTAGCGCGATTACGATCGATACCGGGTTTCTCCAAGCTAGGGATATCGTTGATCATTTCCACGAACGATTGGTCGGAACTTTTCAACAGGGGGGCGTCGATTATGGTGAACACCGTGTCCACGCTGGCGACTTTCCTGAGCTCTTCACGCAGTTGCTTCAAGGAGTCCAACGATTGGTCCGAGAATAGATCCCTGTCTGGGGTGTAGGTTACAATGAGGAGGTCGCTGCTCGGATAGCGCTGGTGGATTTTCCGGAATGTCTGGAGGTCCAAATCGTCTTCGAGCAGCAAAGAGTCGGCCGAAGCGTCCAACCTGAAGTCTTTTGTGTAATAACCGAAAAAAACCAGAACGGCGAGCAGCGCGACCAAAACGAGCTTGGGATTGCCGAGCACGATGGCGTCATAGGCCGTGGCAATTCGAGACGTCATGGAGATTCCTCTTTGAGCAATCCCAATTCAGCCTCAAGGGTATGTGGAAATATTCATTCAGCCGCTTCCCGCACTTCACCATTTTCAATATAGCGGCGCCGGAAGCGTAGGCCGAGGGAAGTTAATATTTCGTAGCCGATGGTTCCGGCATCGGCGGCGAACGCATCAATGGAATAGGGGCCGCCGATCAAATCGACCGTCGCGCCCGGATGGACGAATTCTGCAGGTAGGTCGGTGACGTCAAGGGTGATCATATCCATCGATACGCGCCCAATGATCGGCACTCGAACGCCTCTAACATGGGCACTGGCCTGGTTGCTGGCGCTACGCAAATAACCGTCGGCATAACCGACAGGCACGGTTGCAATTCGTGACGGCCGCGTCACGACGTGCGCGGCACCATAGCCAACGCTCCGAGAGCTGTCAACGGATCGCACTTGTTGAATTTTCCCTTGTAAACGAACGACTTCCGTCATTGGGTTGGGCTTGTCGGGGGTCGGATTTATGCCGTAAAGCGCGGCCCCGGGGCGCACCAAATCGAAGTGATAGCCGGGCCCGAGAAATATTCCGGATGAGTTGGCTAGGCTGGCCGCGGCAAAGGCCGAGCCGGTCTCAAGCGACTTCAGCGCCTTGCTAAATTCTTCCAGTTGCTGGCCGTTCATCGCATGGCCGCTGTTCTCGGCGCACGCCAAATGGCTCATAACATAGACG
>JAPYQV010000039.1 GCA_029937205.1 Alphaproteobacteria bacterium | reverse complement strand
CTATTTAGCTCGGGCATGGCGAGGATTGGGTCGATGCTGATGTAGGGGTTGGAGGGGCAAATGATGATGGCGCGCAGCGTTGGCGACGATAGTGCCGCGAAAATATCCGGATTCACCTGCGCCTGTTCGGCGCCTTCATAGCGAAATCCCGTAACCTCGGGCGCGCATTTTTCGCGGACAAAATAATGCTGCAGCGGTAGCGGTCCCGACAATGTCTGAACAATCGTCCGCACCGGGTCGTTGCTCGCCGGCATAATGCGCGCCCGGATATTTAGATTTTGGCAAATGTCGGCGGTAATGCGGCTCAGCGTTTCACCGGTGCGCAGGCGATGGCTGCGCGCCACATGCATGGCCAGGTCGCCATCCCCCAAGTGAAACCAGGTTTCGCCGCCAAGCGCTTCCAGGGCGCGCATGAAAGTCGGCGTGTCTTCGGCGCGACCCCAGCCGGTTTGCTGATTGTTGAGGCCCGATAACGTGTAGGTCAGGGTATCGATATCGGGGCAGATGGTCAGGCCGAGATGCTCAAAATCGTCGCCGATATTTGCCGCAATGGCGAGCGCCGTTGGATCAAGATAATTTGCCAGGCCGAGCGCAAGCTTGGCACCGCCAACACCGCCTGAAAGCGCAAGGCAGGTGGTGGTATCGCTCACCGGAACAAATCCTCCTCCTTGTCGCGGACAAGCGTTGAGCCGTTGCCCTGATTGGCGGAGCGGTCCAGGCCACGGATTAAGACGACCGGCAGGCCTTCATCGCCTTGGCCTTGCAAAATCGAGGCGGCGGCAGCCAGCTCGTCGCCGAGACCGACAATGGAGACCGCCAGCGGTCGGCCATAAAGATCCGATTGTCCACGCAAGTCGAGAACCGATTCGAGACCGGCCGCACCGAGCGCAATCCCCACGGTGCCGACGCGCCAGGCGCGCCCGACACTGTCGCTGATCACAATGGCTGCATTCTTGCTGAAGCGCTTCTTCATTGCGGTGCGAATATTGGCACACGTGCCATCCGGATCAACCGGCAGCAGGAGGACACGCTGGCCGTTATTCTGCGGTGCCACGTTGGAACTGTCGATGCCCGCATTGGCAAGAACGTAGCCAAGCTTGTGGGCGACAATCAGTACGCCCGGACGATAGCGCAGGACCTCACGGGATTCAGACAATATCAATTCCACCAGGCGCGGGTCTTTATCCGTCTTCTCTCCCAAATCGATCGCCCGTGCCGATGGTGTGACGCCATCAAGGTCAGCAAAGCGATCTTCACTCTTTGAGACGATCTTTTGGGCAATGACGAGCACATCGCCATCTTGCAAAGTTTCGCCCGCCCGCTCCAAGCCGGCGGCGATCAGCTGCGAAAGATCGTCGCCCGGTTGGACCAATGGGATGTCGGGCAGAGCGATAAGCTCGAGGCGATTTGGCATGGAGGCGCTTTCCGGTTGGCAGGAAGAAGAGCAGAACGGCGCGGGCGTTAGGGCTTTGGCGTAAGGTCACCCCAACTCGCAACCTTGGCAACCTGAATAGCGATCACCGGCAGAGATTCCAACTCCATATTTTGCAGTTGATGGTATTTCGCGCGCAGCTCCGCCTGCGCTGCGTCATGGTCGCTTCCGTCACGTAAAATAACGGCTTTGCCGCGCACCATGAGCCAGCCTAATTTTGTCCAGTCAGCATCGTCATAGTGCTCGACGGTAAGTGCGACGGATGGGTTTTCGGCAATATTGCGCAGGCGTTTGAGATCTGTCAGGCGCTTCGGTTTTTGGTCAATGGTGATGTAAATTTGCTCGCCCATGCGGACAAAACAAACCGGCACGACATGGGGTTCGCCGTGCCGGTCCGCGGTCGCCAGATAGGCGATGCGTCGGGTGTCGAAGAACGCCGCCTTATGACCGGACAGTTTCATTCTCAGCTATCCGACGCCACTTCTTTGAAGCGCCGAATAGCATCGATATGCGTTTCCAGAGAGGAAAATCCGGCGCCCATCGTATTAAGTGAAATGTGGCTGGCGCCGTATTGCTTCCATGCCGCGACTTCGCTTGCCCATTCGTCGGGCGTTTTTCCGGCAATAAAAATGACGCTTTCAATGCCGACATCCTTTGGTTTGCGTCCGGCATCCGCGATGTATCCTTGCAATTTGTCGAGTTCGGATTTGCCTTTGTCGTCGAGCGGGAATATTGGGAACCAGCCATCGCCAATACGTGCCACCCGGCGCATGACCGCGTCGGCGTGGCCGCCGAACCAGACCGGAATGGGGCGTTGCGGCGGTAACGGGTTCAAGCCCGCATCGGTGATTTTATGCCACTTGCCGTCATAGGTGATGAGCTCGTTGCACCACAGCGCCCGCATGACTTCGACCTGCTCTTCGCAACGCTTGCCACGGTCTTTAAAATTCATGCCAAGCGCTTCATATTCCACATCATTCCAACCGATGCCGATACCGAGACGGAGACGTCCCTGGCTGAGAATGTCGATCGCCGCAGCCTGTTTCGCGACCAATGCCGTTTGACGCTGCGGCAAGATGATAATGCCGCTGGTCAACTCAATCTTTTGCGTTACCGCAGCGAGAAAACCATAGAGCACAAACAATTCATGAAACATGTCCGTATGCTTGTAAGGTCCCTTGAGGTCATGGGTAGCGGCATTGCCACCGAGCACATGATCGAAGGTAAGAATATGGTCCAGGCCAAGCCCCTCGACGGCCTGGGCATAATCTCTTACGGCAGCAGGGTCCGCGCCAATTTCAGTTTGTGGAAAGACGGCTCCGACACGCATATCAAATCTCCTAGGTTCGTCATTACTTTCTCCGTCGTTTATCACACAAGCGCCTCCTTGGCCGCAATCTGTGCCTTGTGTTTGCATTGGCGAGCATATTTAAATGGAGGAAATCCATCTAACTAAAACAAATGGAGGCTGAGATGGCCGAGAACGAATCGTGGAGAGGCAAAGTCGGCGGCATGGACGAGCAGGAAATGATCGACTTCCTGGCCGGAAATACGGTTTGTCGGCTTGGCTGCCTGGATGGAGACGGATGGCCCTATGTCGTGCCGGTTTGGTTTGAATACAGCGATGACGGGTTTTTCATTGTGCCCCGCGAACGTTCGATCTGGGCAAAATATATCCAGAATGATCCCCGCGTTTCGCTTTGTATCGACGAGGCCGAGGGCCTTCGCAAGGTCATGGTCAAAGGCAAGGCAGAAATTGTCGAGGAGGCCAATGTCGGCGGAAAATGGGTGGAAATCGCAACCCGCATGTCGGTGCGCTATCTCGGCGTGAATGGGCCTGATTATTTGGCACCGACTTTGCCGGAGCCGAGATGGTTGATTTTTGTACACCCCGAGAAAATGATCACGTGGCAAGGCGTGGATTGGGCCAAGAGATACAAAACAACAGATTGGGGTTAATTGATTTATAGCAATGCGTTAAGGCGATTTAATCCGGCTTCCAAGTCGGCGATGAGATCGTCTGAATGCTCCAGCCCGGCATGGAACCTTAGACACGGGTAGGCTGGATCCCAATCGCTCGTTTCGCGGGCTTTGTGCGGATATGTGGGTATTGCCAGGCTCTCATAGCCGCCCCAGGAATAGCCCATGCCGAACAATTCCAGGCCATCCAACATCGCCGCCACGGCTTCTTCCGACACCGGGTTTAGAACCACGCCGAACAGACCCGATGCGCCGCTGAAATCACGCCGCCAGATGTCATGCCCGGGATCGCCCGGAAGGGCCGGGTGGAGGACGCGGTAGACTTCCGGTCGCTCGGCCAGCCAGGCCGCGAGCCGCAGGCCGGTTTCTCCCTGTTGGGCAAGCCTGACGGCGAGCGTGCGCATACCTCTTAGCGCCAAATAACAATCATCCGGGCCGGCGCATGCGCCGAGGTCTTCAAACGCCTTTTTGACCGGCGCATAACTTTCTTCGGTGACCGTAACCATGCCCAGCATGGCGTCGGAATGGCCGACGATATATTTCGTTGCCGCCTGTACGGAGACATCCGCGCCGAGCGCAAAAGGGTCGCAGAGCAGCGGTGAAGCCCAAGTATTGTCGGTGATCACGGTCACGCCGGCAGCATGCGCCACTTCGGCAATCGCCGGCAGGTCCTGCATTTCGAAGGTGAGAGAACCGGGTGATTCGGTAAAGACGACGCGGGTGTTGGGCTCGATTAAATTGGCAATGCGGTTGCCGATGAGCGGGTCGTAAAAGGTATGGCTGATGCCGAGGCGCTCAAGCAGACCCTCGGCCAGTTCACGGCTCGGGCCATAGGCGCTATCCACCATCAAGAGATGGTCGCCACTTTTTAAATAGGCCAGCAAGGCGGCGAGAATCGCGGCTTTTCCGGAGCTGAAGGCAAAGCTGCGCCAGCCGCCTTCGACTTTGGCCACCGTATCCTGTAGCGCAAATGTTGTCGGCGTGCCGTGGCGGCCATAGAAAACCTCGCCGTGTTCCCGTTTTCCGGCTTTCTTAAGCGCCGCTACTGTCGGGTACAGAATGGTCGAGGCATGATATACAGGAACGTTCACAGCACCGCGATGCGCCTCCGCATCGCGGCCCAGCACGGAAAGAAGGGTTTCGACCTTTAAATCACCGTTGTCCGCATTCGCCATATTTTCTTTTTCTCCGCCCCGGGGTACGCACGTGAGCGGTTTTTATCAGAGGCTGCAAGGCTTCGCCAGGGCGCGGCGCATTTGTACTGCGCTTGTGGTTGGCATATTGGCGCAAGCGCTCGTCCCGATTACCGCTTCGGCCTCCGAAAACGGCAATTCCAGCCGCGAGGAAGTATATCGCGGCATATATTTGATTGCCGTTCCGCCAGCTGCCGATGAGACGTTCGATATCCCGGTGATGGGCCCTGATCAAGCGCTTGCGGTCATTCGCGACGCTATCGACATCCTCTATGAGCGTTCGCCCTATAACACGGACAAGCTGGAGGAGCTCAAGGCAGCGGGCGATGCGGTCATCATCTACGACCCGAGATTTCCGGAATGGGCGCGTGGAGACGTTACGCTTGCCGCTTTCTTGCCCGATTTCTTTGAACCGGCGTCTGTGGCACCGGGCGAGACCGTCTTCGTTGCCATGCTTGGCCGCTATATCATTCAGCACTCGCCGGCCGAAATTGCGGCCGAGGGGATCGTTCATGAGCTGGTTGGACATGGCCTTCAGCATTTGCACGGCCGCCTCGAAAAAATGAGTGGGCTGAATGTCGAATGCGAGGCGTCACTGTATGAATTGCAGGCGTTTCAGGACCTCGGCACCGATAAATTCACTGGCCATATGGTGCGTTTTAGGCAGGAACTGGAAAAACGTAATTGCGATGACTTCAAACGTTTCATGCAGAAGCGCAAACCCTGGCTCATGCCGCTTTGGGACGAACTGAATGTGGATGTGAAGCAGATCCTTATGATCTTCGAGGAATATGCGGCGCAATTGCCCAAATGACGCGCTTCACCTAACCTAGCGGGAGCAATAATCCGACGGATCAGCACATGACGGAAGAAGGTCAATCGCCTTACGAGCCGTTAAAATTAGCGTTCGTATTGCTTCCAAAATATTCGATGATCGCTTTTTCATCGTTGATCGAACCCATTCGTTTGGCCAATCGCGAATCCGGCAATCAGCTTTTCGAGTGGTCGTGCTTCTCACTCGACGGCGAGGCGGTAGAAGCGAGCAATCATGTTGTCACCCAGGTTGACGGCGCCGTGCGCGATCTCGGCGATGCCGCGTTGACGCTGGTCTGCTCGGGATTGGATATCGAGCAGGTGGCGGCGGGGCCGGAACTGGGCCGGCGTTTGCGCTATCTGGTGGCGCACGGGCGAACCATCGGCGCGGTCTGCACCGGCGCCTATGTTTTGGCAAAATATGGCCTTCTCGACGGCTTTCGCTGCACCATTCACTGGGAGAATATTCCGTCGTTTCGCGAGGAGTTTCCCAATATCGACATCACCATGGATATCTACGAAATCGACCGCACCCGCTGGACCTGTGCCGGCGGAACGGCGGCGCTCGATATGATGTTGCGCTTCATTGCCGAGCAGGGCGGCGTGGCGCTGGCGCGCAAAGTTGCAGAGGTTTCGCTTCATCCGGAAATCAGGGCCGGAAAGAATGCCCAACGTCACGATTTGCGTTACCGCCTCGGCACCGCCAATGACAAGCTGATTGAGGCCGTTCAGGTGATGGAAAGCCATATCGAAGACCCGTTGAGCTGCCGGCAATTGGCTGAGACGGTTCATCTCTCGACACGCCAGTTGGAAAGACTGTTCCGCCGCCATTTTGACCAATCGCCCGGGCAATATTATTTGCGCATTCGATTGGACAAAGGGCGTGACCTGTTGCGCCGAACGAGCCGTTCCAAGCTCGATATAGCAGTGGCCAGCGGATTTTCCTCGACATCACATTTTACCAAATGCTACCGAAAATGCTTCGGCCACACGCCGACGGATGAGCGCAGCAGCCAAGCCGAATTATTTTTACCCGGTCGCCGGAATTAGGAGAGCAAGCGGATATATCCGTGTCGCTCAGTTGCCCAAATTGGTCGTTTTGGTCATGTTCCCGTTGTCTTCGAATGCGATACTGAAGGACGATGACTGAATCCGACGATATCGATCTACAAGCGCTCGACAATAGCGAGCTTGTCGCCCAGATGCATGACGACCTTTATGACGGCCTCAAGGAAGAGATCGAAGAAGGCGTCAATATCCTGCTGGCGCGAGGCTGGGAACCTTACAAGGTCTTAACAGAGGCCTTGGTGGAAGGCATGCGCATTGTTGGCATCGATTTTCGCGATGGAATATTGTTCGTGCCGGAGGTCCTGCTCTCGGCCGGCGCCATGAAGGGCGGCATGACCATCTTGCGCCCTCTATTGGCGGAAACCGGTGCGCCTTCCGTCGGCAAGATCGTTATCGGCACGGTTAAAGGAGACATTCATGATATCGGCAAGAACCTGGTTTCCATGATGATGGAGGGAGCGGGCTTTGAAGTGATCGATATCGGAGTCAACAATCCGGTCGAAAATTATCTCGCAGCGATTGAGGAGCATAAGCCCGACATCCTCGGCATGTCGGCCCTGCTCACCACCACCATGCCGTACATGAAAGTGGTGGTTGAGACGCTCAAGGAAAAAGGAATTCGTGACGATTATTTCGTCCTCGTGGGTGGCGCGCCGCTCAGCGAGGAGTTCGGCCAAGCGGTCGGCGCCGACGCTTATTGCCGGGATGCCGCCGTGACGGTGGAGGTGGCCAAAGAGATGATGGCGCGCAAACACAATCAACGCGGCCAACTCAGTTCTTGATATGGGCGCGCCGCCGGAGATCTCTGCGGACCCGGTGTTGATTATCGCCTGCGGCGCTTTGGCGCGCGAAATACTCGCGCTCACGGAGGCCAATGGATTATCCCATGTGTCGCTACAGTGCCTGCCGGCCGAATTGCATAATCGCCCGGAGCGCATCGCCACGGCGGTTCAGGATGCCATTCGAGAAGCGCGCCCGCACTATCAACATATTGTCGTCGGCTATGCGGATTGCGGCACAGGTGGGGCGCTGGACAGAGTGCTTGCCGAGGAAAATATTGCGCGTATTGCTGGTCCGCACTGCTACGCATTTTATTCCGGATTGAAGGATTTCGCCGATACCGAAGAAAGTGATTTGGGAACCTTTTATCTCACGGATTTTCTCGCCCGCCATTTCGATACATTGGTTTACAAATCATTGGGGCTTGATCGCCACCCGGAGCTGCGAGAGCAATATTTCAAGCACTATTCACGCTTGGTTTATCTCGCCCAAAGCGACGACGAGGACTTACTTGCCGAGGCGCGTCGGGCAGCTGAAAAACTGCACTTGAATTTTGAATTGCGCCGAACCGGGTATGGCGATCTGCAGAAATTCGTTGCCGCCCTTTAAATCCACTATGAAGAGCTCGCCTAAATGACTCGCACAATTTTAAGCTCCGAACACAAGGAGGTCGCCATCGGCTTCGATGAGCCTTTCTGTATTATCGGAGAACGCATCAACCCGACCGGGCGAAAGAAACTCTCCGCCGAAATGAAGGCGGGCGATTATTCGACCGTTTCAGCCGAAGCGCTCGCCCAAGTTCAGGCCGGCGCGCACATGCTGGATGTCAATGCGGGCATTCCGCTTGCCGATGAACCGCGCATTCTCGCCGAGTGTATTGAACTCGTACAAAGCGTGGTCGATGTGCCGCTCAGCATCGATTCTTCGATCATCGAGGCTTTGGAAGCGGGGCTTGCGGTTTATCGCGGCAAGCCGCTGGTCAATTCGGTTACCGGCGAAGACGAGTCTCTTGAGCGCGTCTTGCCGTTGGTGAAGAAATATGGCGCCGCCGTGGTCGCCATTTCCAATGACGAAACGGGGATTTCCGAGGACCCGGACGTGCGCTTTGAAGTCGCCAAGAAAATTGTTGAGCGCGCGGCGGATTATGGGATTTCCAGCGAAGACATCGTCGTCGACCCGCTGGTAATGCCGATCGGCGCGCTGAACAATGCCGGCCGGCAGGTCTTCGAACTGTTGCGCCGGCTGAAGGATGAGCTCAAGGTCAACTCGACCTGCGGCGCGTCGAATATTTCATTCGGCTTGCCCCACCGCCACGTACTGAACGGGCACTTTCTCGCCATGGCCTCTCTGGCCGGCATGACATCGGCGATCATGAACCCATTGCACAAAGAAGAATTGGATGGCGTGCGGGCGGCAAACATGCTGAACGGCACGGATCCTGACTGCGCCGCCTGGCTCAGGGCGAACCGGCCGACCGAAGATGTGCAAGGCGGCAGGGCGCGGCGAACCAATCGCCGCCGCCGCACAAATGCCTGAGGCAATTGGTGGCAGACGAGAGCGAAAAAACCGAAGCGCTGGTGGTTTTTCAACCATCGGGCCGGCGCGGGCATTTTCCGCTTGGCATGCCGGTCCTGCAAGCGGCACAGAAGCTTGGTGTTTATCTCGAATCGGTGTGCGGTGGGCGTGGTTTGTGCGGTCGCTGCCAAGTTACCGTCGAGGCGGGTAATTTTGCCAAATACGGCATAATCAGTTCGCCCGATAATTTGACCGCCACGAGTGAGTTGGAAATCCGCTACCGCGCGGTAAAGCCCCTAGCCGAAGGCCGGCGGTTGGGTTGCTCGGCATTCATCCAGGGCGATCTTGTGATCGAGATCCCGAGCGATGCCCAGACCAACCGGCAAGTGGTGCGAAAGCGTGCCGAAAGCCGCATGATTGAGCGGGATCTGGTCACACACCTTTGCTATGTGGAAGTGGCGCCGCCCGATATCTCAGCGCCAAGCGGCGATGCCGACCGCCTTTTGTCCGCCCTCGAAAATGACTGGGGATACACGTCGTTGACGTTGGATGCGGTAATTCTGCCGTTGCTTCAGTCTGTCATGCGAAAGGGCGACTGGAGAGTAACCGCAGCTATATTCCAGGAAGAGGGCGGCGCTCCTTGCGTCATCGGTCTGTGGCCGGAACTGAAGGAGACAATCTTCGGCGTCACCGTTGATATCGGCTCGACCACCATTGCCGCCCACCTCTGCGATCTCATGACGGGCCGTGTCATCGCGACCGCGGGAGCGCTAAATCCGCAAATTCGCTTCGGCGAAGATTTGATGTCGCGCATCTCCTATATCCAGATGAATCCCGGCAGCCAGCCTGATCTGACGGCGGCCGTGCGCGGCACGATCGACAGTTTGATCGCCAAGGCGGCCGAGGATGCCAATATTCAAACCGCCGATATCGTTGAGGCGGTGATCGTCGGCAACCCGATCATGCATCACCTCTTTCTCGATATCGATCCAACGGAGCTCGGCGGTGCGCCGTTTGCACTGGCGGTTTCCTCGGCTCTCACTCAGCCGGCCGCCGGGATTGTTGCCAACTTGCCGGCAAATGCGCGCATTCACACACTGCCTTGTATTGCCGGGCATGTCGGTGCCGACGCTGCGGGGGTAACGCTTTCGGAACGGCCCTACGGTGCCGATGCCACAACGCTGCTAGTCGATATCGGCACCAACGCGGAAATTGTTCTGGGTAATAAGGAGCGGGTACTGGCGGCAAGCTCGCCGACCGGGCCGGCATTCGAGGGCGCCGAAATCTCCTGTGGCCAGCGCGCGGCGCCGGGCGCGATTGAGCGGGTCCGTATCGATCCTGAGAGCCTTGCGGCCAAATTCAAAATTATCGGCGTTGACCTGTGGTCTGACGAAGCGGGATTCGCTGCGCAGGCCGGCAAGATCGGCATCACCGGAATTTGCGGCTCGGGCATCGTTGAAGCTATTGCGGAAATGTATTTGACCGGAATTTTATCGGCCGATGGTGTCATCGGTGCGCCGGGCAAAGGCGCGAGCGAGCTAATCGTTCCGACCGAGCGAACCTTTCGCTACATCCTTCATGCCGGCGACATTGAGATCAGCGTATCACAGAAGGATGTGCGCGCCGTGCAATTGGCCAAAGCCGCACTTTATGCTGGTGCGCGCCTGCTGATGGACAAGCTCGGTATTGATGAGGTGGCGAAAATCAAGCTGGCAGGCGCTTTCGGCAGCTATATCGATCCGAAATACGCCATGGTGCTGGGGCTCATTCCGGATTGCGATCTCAAAAATGTTTCCGGCATTGGCAATGCGGCGAGTACCGGTGCGCGTATGGCCTTGCTCAACAAAAAATACCGCCAAGAAATACAACAGGAAGTTAAGAAGTTGATCAAAGTCGAAACTGCGATGGAGGCGCGCTTCCAGGAGCACTTTGTAAATGCCATGGCATTTCCCAACAAAGTGGAGCCTTTTTCGCGCCTGCGTGCACAAGTGACATTGCCCGCCCAGTCGCCGGACTCTAATTCGAAGCGGCGCTCCCGGGCGCGCAAACGAAGAACAAAGTAGCCGGTGCGTTAGCCTTTTAGGCGCTCGTTTCCAGGATCAAATGGCGCTTCGGAAATGATGGTTGCCTGGTGTGATTTACCCAATATTGAAATGTCTAGAGCGGTGCCAATCTGCGCTATCTCTAGCTTGATCATGGCGAGCGCCAGGCTCTTTCCGACACGCCAGCCATAGCCGCCCGATGTGGCGCGCCCAACCAATTCGCCATTCTTGCGGATAGGTTCGGAGCCGCGTGCATCTGCATCCGTAACACTGTGCACTTCCATCGTGACGAACTTCCACGCCGCCTTGTCCTGCCGCTTGATCACGGCGTCACGGCCGATGAATTCAGCCTTGTCCTGTCGGATAAAGCGATCGAGACCGGATTCGTAGGCTGAATATTCGATCGATAGCTCGCGCGGGATGAGACGATAGGATTTTTCGAGGCGAAGCGAATCCATGGCGCGAATGCCGAATGGTTTGAGATCGTATTTCTCTCCTGCCGACATCAACAAATCGAAAATGTAATTTTGCATCTCAATAGGGTGATGCAGTTCCCAGCCCAATTCGCCGACAAAATTGACCCTGAGAGCGTGCGCCTGGGCGTAACCGACATTGATGAATTGGCCGGAGAGCCAGGGAAATTTTGCGATTGAGAAATCAGCATCGCTCACGTCCTGCATGAGATCGCGAACATGAGGGCCGGCCAGAGCAAAGACGCCATATTGGGTCGTCACTTTTTGCAGGTTAACAGTGCCATCGCCCGGCAAGTATTTCTGCAGATAGTCAAAATCGTGCCGCTCATAGGCACCGGCCGAAACGAGGTAATAATGATCCGGCGCCATCTTATAGACGGTGAATTCCGAGCGCACGCCGCCCAGGGGTGTCAGCATGTGGCAGAGCGACATACGCCCCACATTCTTCGGGATGCGATTGGCCAAAAGCCCGTCAAGCCACGCAGCGGCGCCGCTGCCGGACACTTCAAACTTGGCGAAGGCCGACATGTCAAGAAGCCCAACTTTCTCGTGGACATGGCGGCATTCATTGCCGACATGCTCGAAATAATTTGAGCGGCGGAAGCTCCAGCGTTCGCGCCGGCGGCCTTCACTGTCAGGCGGCGCACAGGTCTCGTTGAGCAGTATGTCGGGTTTGGCAATCTGCGCCTCATTCAGTGCATAGCCGGGTGGCGCGAACCAGTTGGGCCGCTCCCAGCCATAAACCGCGCCAAACACCGCGCCGAGGGATTCCATGCGCTCGTAACAGGGGCTGCGTTTGAGCGGGCGGGCGGCGGCGCGCTCTTCGTCCGGATAGTGGATCGAAAAGACATTTGCGTAGGCTTCTTCGTTCTTGGCTCTGAGATAACCGCGCGAGGCGTAAGGGCCGAAACGGCGCGGGTCGACGCCCATCATGTCGAGTGAGGGTTCGCCCTCGACGATCCACTCGGCCAGTTGCCAGCCGGCGCCGCCTGCCGCGGTGACGCCGAAGCTGTGCCCCTCATTGAGCCAGAAATTATCCAATCCCCAGGCCGGGCCGACCATGGGGGAGCCATCCGGGGTATAGGCAATGGCGCCGTTGAAAAC
>JAPYQV010000548.1 GCA_029937205.1 Alphaproteobacteria bacterium | reverse complement strand
AATATGCCAGCCACGAAGGGTCAACCACCAAGAAGAAAGAACACTATGCCAGAACTGAAATCGTACAAAATTGATACCCCGCAGGAGCGACTTGATCGGATTATTCGACGTGTACGCGAGTACGAATGGCATGAGATGCCGGTCGATGGCGGTTGGGCCTATGGCGCCAATCTCGATTACATGAAGGAAATATGCGGCTATTGGATTGGTCAGTTTGATTGGCGCGCGGCTGAACACGAACTCAATCAGTTCCCCCAGTATAGAGTCGACGTGGACGGTATTTCGATCCATTGCATCGAAGAGAAAGGGTCGGGCGCCAACTCAAGGCCCTTGCTCCTCCTGCACGGCTGGCCAGGTTCGGTGTATGAGTTTCTACACATTGTTGATCAATTGGCGCACCCGGAAAAATATGGCGGCGCGGAGGAAGATGCCTTTGACGTTATTGTTCCTTCACTGATCGGCTATGGTTTTTCGGACAAACCAAAACGGCCAATGGGCCCCCGAGAAATGGCGGGATACATGGCGGGATTGATGAAGACACTCGGCCATGAAAATTACGTCGCCCAAGGCGGTGACTGGGGAGCCCTGGTCGCCGCCTGGCTGGGTTTTGACCATGCCCCCCATTGTGGCGCCGTGCACCTCAACATGTATGGCGTACGCCCGGGTAGCACCCGGCCTGACGTAGCCCGGACGTCGATGAAACCCGAAACCGCCGATGAAATCGCCTGGGCCAAAAAGATCGTGGCGAATTGGTCGCCGGAAAGTGCGTACTTTCAACTTCAAGCGACCAAACCACAAAGTCTCAGTTACGCCATGATGGACAGTCCGGTGGGCATCGCCGCTTGGTTATGCGAGAAATTCAATACATGGTCAGATACGGATGGCGACAATATTGAAAGCTGTTACACCAAAGATCAATTATTGACCAATATCATGATCTATTGCGTCACCGGCACCTTCAATACGGCGTCATGGCTCTACCGGGGTCTCGCCGAAGAGAGGTCAATCGCCTTCCCTGCTGGTCAACGCGTTGAAGTGCCCGTTGGCATTGCCGAGTACCCAAAGGATGTCTACAGCTTTCCGCCGGAGCGCATGGTCAACGCTGCCTATAATGTCGTGCATTGGAACAAAATGCCCCGTGGCGGACATTTCGCTGCCCTGGAAGAACCTGAAATGTTCGTAAATGACTTGGTCGAATTCGGCCGCAAGATACGCTAGTTACCCTGTCTAGCTCATCGGATGACCCGCTGCTTTCCAAGCGATTACGCCACCTGCAATGTGGCAAACTTGCTCGAAGCCCATGTCGATCAGAGTTTTGGCCGCGAGTCGGAGCGGCCACCCAACGCACAATAAATGACAATCTGCTTGGAGCCATCGATATCGGCATTGTGATAGGGGCTGTCCGGATCCGCTTGAAACTCGAGAAGTCCGCGGGGGGCATGGATCGAACTTTCAATTCTTCCATTTTCCTCAAGCTCTCCAGGTTCCCGCACATCGAGAAAAACCACATTCGGTTGCCCTACCATGGATTTTGCTTCTTCCGCAGAAACGCTGGTCACAACGGCATTGGCCTCGGCCACCATCTGCATAAAACCCTTTTTCAACATACAATCTCCTCATTTCAGACAAATATCGCGGTTACGATCTGATTTAATGGAACGCTACCCGTTATTTTTTAATAAATACCATAAAATTTTTGTAAATTAAATTGGCCAATTGTTGATTTGAACACCGACCCTCCGTGAATATGGTACCCTTGAGGTCTAATTCAGCCGCGCTATCAGTCTAAGTTGTGTGTCGATCGGCGATATGAAATGAAAATGGATACCAATATAGGCAAATCATCTGGGGTTCGCCGTCTGCGACTTTTCGCAACCGGTGTCTTATTGATGCTGGTAGCCATGTTTTTCGCGGGCATTGTTTTTGGCGTCCGCGCGGCCAAACATTTTGATGAGGTTCAGCAGAGCTGGGAAGATTATACGGCCGGAGCCGAAGCTAAAGGATTTTATCTCAGCCAAATTCGTAGCGCGATTGGGTACGGTGGTTTCATCCACCACTTCCAAGACTATGTGTTGCGCCAAGATCCGGATATGCTCAGCGAAGTCCAGCGGGATTTGGCGGATTTGCGGTGGTTGGTTTTGCGCTATGAATTATTGGGCACGAATAACGAAGAGCAAGTTGCCCTTCGTCAACTTCGAGCTACCATCGATGATTACGCGATTAAGCTGGAAATTGCCCAGGATTCAGCCGTCAAAGGCCGAGATCCCGGCCAGGCAGATATTCTAACAAAAATCGACGATTATCCCGCATTGGAAGCCTTGTCC
>JAPYQV010000547.1 GCA_029937205.1 Alphaproteobacteria bacterium | reverse complement strand
CAGGGATACGGGTGTTCATTTCGATGAAATAGAATTCGCCTGCCTGATAGAGAAATTCCATGGTGCCGACGCCGCGGTAGCCGATTTCGGATGCCGCATTGACCACCAGCGAACCGATATGCTCGCGCTCGGCGGCGTTCAGGGCCGAGGAGGGGGCTTCCTCCACCATTTTCTGATGGCGGCGCTGCAATGAACAATCACGCTCACCCAAATGCACCACCTTGCCATGGTGATCGGCCAAAATTTGCACTTCGACATGACGCGGTGCGTCGATGAGCTTTTCCAGATAAAGCGAGCCATCGTCGAACGCGGATTGTGCCTCGGCGCGCGCCATGGCGACGGCTTCCGCCATTTCCTCAGGCGCGTAGACGCGTTTCATGCCGCGTCCGCCGCCGCCGGAGACCGCCTTGACCAGGACCGGATAGCCGATCTCGTCGGCAACGGCGTGAAATTCCGCGATTTCGTATAGCGTGCCGGGCGAACCGGGCACCACCGGCACGCCGAGTTTTACCATCGCTTCCTTGGCCCGCACCTTGTCGCCCATCAATTTGATGTGCTCCGGGGTTGGTCCGATGAACGTGAAGCCGTGCTCTTCGACGATGCTGGCAAAATTCGCGTTTTCAGAAAGAAAGCCGTATCCCGGGTGAATCGCGTCGGCGTTGGTAATGGCGGCAGCGGCGATGATGGAGTGAATGTTCAGATAAGATTCACGCACCGAGGGCGGACCGATACAGACCGATTCATCGGACAGTCGGGCATGCATAGCGTCGGTGTCCGCGGTCGAGTGCACGGATACGGTTTTAATGCCGAGCTCCCGGCAGGCGCGGTTGATGCGCACCGCAATCTCGCCGCGATTGGCTATCAGAACTTTATCGAACATTGTGCCAGACCGCTGATATCAGAGGCTCATGCTGGATTACTCGAGCACCAGCAGAACTTCGCCATATTCCACCGGCGCGCCATTTTCGACCAATATCCGGGAAATACGTCCGCCACGGGGCGCTTTGATGGGGTTCATCGTCTTCATGGCCTCGACAATGAACAATGTCTGACCCTCGCTGACGGAATCACCGACCCTCGCGAATGGCTCCACGCCAGGCTCCGGGGCATGGAAAACAACGCCAACCAGGGGCGAAACGACGGCGCCGGGGTGGTTTGAATCAATATTTACCGGCTCCGGGGCATCGCTCGCATCGGCGTTCGCTATTTCCGGCTGCGCCGGCGCGGTTAATGCGGTGCCGGTCAAAGTGCGCGCCACGCGAATACGCTCCGGCCCATCGCCGATTTCAATCTCACTCAGCCCGGTCTCGTCCAAAAGCGCCGCTAAATCGCGAATCAGGTCGAAATCGGCTCTACGCGGCTCGTCCTCGCGCTTATCCAAAGGCAATTCCGCCGCCATCTAATTATTCCTCATCAAGTATTCTGGCCAGCGCATCGAGCGCCAGCAGGTAACTCTGGCCGCCAAGTCCACATATCACGCCGAGTGCCGCCTGGGATACATAGGACTGACGCCTGAATGACTCGCGCCGATGGATGTTCGACAGGTGAACCTCTATCGTCGGCAGATCAACAGCTCGCAAGGCATCGAGAATCGCGATTGACGTATGGCTGTAGGCACCGGCGTTGATTACGATTCCCGAAATTTTCTTTGCCGCCGACTGAATCCAGGTGACCAACTCGCCTTCGTCGTTCGATTGGCGAAAATCGACCGACATGCCGAGTGTCTGGCCTTTATGCTGGCACGCCACGCCGATACCCTCAAGGCTATCGCTGCCGTAGATTTCCGGCTCTCGCTCACCCAACATATTGAGGTTGGGGCCATTCAGGATCAAGATTTTGTGTGTCATCGGGCGCTCATACGAAACCAGTTCAATCTTATTAGCACTTCGAGGGAGGCAGCGCACGTATCGTGTGGGGTGCGGCCTTGCCGGCGCCATTGGCCGATTGTGGCGATTATGGCGCAAATCTACGTGTCAGCTGCGCAAACGGTTGAAATGCCGAGGGTCGTGGCCATACTCTAATTCAGACTGGTTTGCAATATGACGGCCGGGCGATGCCCGTTGAGGACGAAAAGGTGTAAGCGGCGAGATGCAGATTCAAATAAATGGCGAAGCGCGCAATTTCGATGGTCCGTTGACCGTCAATGCCATGTTGCGGAGTTTGGGGTTTGATCCGCGCAAGATCGCCGTCGAGCGCAATCTCGAGATTGTGCCGAAGGGCGATTATGACGGCACGCCCGTGGAGGATGGCGATCGTCTAGAAATCGTCCATTTTATCGGCGGCGGCAGTGCCAGCGCCGCGCCGGCACTTGATATTGAAGGGCAGGGC
>JAPYQV010000546.1 GCA_029937205.1 Alphaproteobacteria bacterium | reverse complement strand
GATATGGGCATGGTCAATTGGGTCGTCCCCGAAAACGACCAGGCGGCCGAAACCGCGAAACTCGCGCGCCGCTTGGCGAGCGGCCCGACCATGGCCTATGGCAACACAAAGAAATTACTCAATGCGTCGCTACATTCATCCCTCGACGATCAATTGCAGGCCGAGGCCGAGAGCTTTTCGCAATGCGCCGGCAGCGCGGATTTCGTTGAAGGCATCAACGCCTTTGTCGAGAAACGCAAGCCGCGCTTCAAGGGAAAATAAAAACAAACCACTTCAAGCAGGAGAAAATTTGCATGGCCGAACGCACACATGGTTATTACGTCAAACTTGTCGAGGAAGATTATTTCGGCAGTGTCACCCGCCAGGACAAGGACGCCATCCTTGCCTGTTTTACCGAGGAAGCGCGGGTGACAATTTATCACGGCGACAATGAACCGCGCCGCTTCAGCGGAAAATCCAGAACCGGCGATTCCCCGTTGAGCACTTTTTTCGACCACCTGCTCGCCAATTACGATCCGGCGTTTGAGGATTTCACCCACTATGTCGATGTCGCGAATGACCGCTGCGCCGCCCATTTCAGGGTTCACCTGACACCCAAGCCGGCCTCGCCCTATTTGAAGATCGGTGTTTTGGTCTTGCAGAACTGCAATTTTTTCCGTTGCCGGGATGGCAAGATCGACGACATGATCCTCTATTATTCAAACCCGTCGGCCGCGAAATCCGGCCAACCGATGCCAACCGGATTTCCAAAGCAAGAATAAGCCACCAAAGTACGCCACAAGACATGCCACAAGATACGCACATGATGGCTAAATCAAATTCCGGCTTTTTCGGCGTCTATCCGATGCTGTTGACGTTTTATCGCGCCGACGGCAGCCTCGACCTTGACGCCATTGCCTTGCAAGTCGACGCCATGGTGCGTCACGGCGCGCATGGCTGCGCGGTGATGGGGTTGGGAACAGAGGTCAACAAGCTCTCAACCAAGGAGCGCCGCGCGGTCATTGATGCGGTGGCCGAGCGCCTGAACAGCCGCCTGCCGCTCTGCGTGACCATCGGTGAGAACAGCATTGCCGGGCAAATCGAATTTGCCCGCGCCGCCGAGGCGGCCGGCGCCGATTGGCTGATCCTTCAACCGCCGGCTGTCGGTGATTTGCCCGAGCGCGAATTGTTGCGTTTTTTCGGCAACGTTGCCGAGGCGACAAGTGTGCCGCTCGGGGTCCAGAATGCGCCACAATATTTGGGCATCGGCTTATCAAATGGCGGTTTGCAGGAGCTCCGTGCCCAGCACGGAAATTTCAAAGTCGTCAAGATCGAAGATGACCCGTTGGCCATACCGCCGCTCCTGGAGGCCACTGAGGGTGGGTTGGACGTATTTGTCGGACGCGCCGGCGTGGAGGCGTTGGAAGTGTTTCGCGCCGGTGCCTGTGGCTTGATTCCGGGCTTCGAGAGTTTTGATTATTTGGTGCGCCTGTTCGATCATCTCGGCAACGGGCGTGATGATGATGCCGAGGCGGTTTATCAGAGCGTCGAGCCGGCGCTCGTATTTTTGCTCAAGTCGATCAATCATTTTGTCACCTACTCGCGCGAGATTTCTGCCCGGCGTCTGGCACTGGACGCGATACATCATCGCCTCGCCGTCGATGTCACGCCGCTTGGCCGGCGGCTGGCGGAAAAAATTGCGCGCCAACTGGGGCCCCTTTGAGTATCCCACCAAAAAAGGAACCCGGCCTCGGCAACAGCCAATTTATTGCTGCCGCTGGGCATGATTTGCGTCAGCCGATCCACGCGCTCAATTTGATTCTGGATACACTTGCCGAACGTGCCACTGATGCTGAAATCGCCGGTTTGGTGAAGAACGCGCAGGTTTCGGCCGATGGTGTTACCAGCGTTTTGGAAGCCTTGCTCGGCGTTGCCGCTATGGACGCAGGCGAGGCTTCGCCCACCATTGGCGACATCAACGTAAATGATCTGTTCGATCATCTACGCGATCAATATACCCGGCGGGCAAAGAATAAAGGGCTCGATCTGCGCATAGTACCTTCAGCGCTGCGCGTCAGAAGCGACGGTCTGTTGCTGCAGCGGATCTTGGATACGCTCATTTCCAATGCCCTGCACTACACCGAAAACGGGCGCATCCTGCTCGGCTGCCGACGGTCGAAAAATATGCTGCGCATCGGTGTGTTGGATAGCGGACCCGGCGTGAGCAAAGAGATGGCCGCGCACTATTCCGGCGGCAGCGATCAAGTTGGTGAGTTTTCGAAATCACATTGGCGCGGATATGCCCTCGGCCTGTCAATCTCCCAATCCATTTGCGCGGTGCTCGGCCATCACAT
>JAPYQV010000545.1 GCA_029937205.1 Alphaproteobacteria bacterium | reverse complement strand
GCTCAGGGAAGATTGCAGGCCACCAACTCGCGGACCAGAGCCCTGCCGACAATTTCATTGCCGGCGCCCAAGAGGTGCCCGCTGTCGTAATAAGCGACTTTGGGATCGGTCTGGTCCAGGCTCTTGCTGAGGTCTGCAATACAGACAGAGTCTTCCATCTCAAATTCGCGGCGAAGATCGGCAAACATTGTTCGGGCGCTCAGGTAATATTTCTTTCGCTCCTCATGGCCGCCGTCATCCAGGAGAAGGGGTTGGAGAAAAAGAGCAATGTCGAATCCGTGAATTTCCGCCGTCGAGATTATGAGGCGAAGATTTCGCTCATATCGGCGGAGCGCGACTTCGCGGGTCGTCGTTGCCTCCGCCAGGGACTCCCTTGTTGGCACCGTTGCCGCCGGAGAACGAAGGCGGGCAAGCGCCAAACGCACCAAAAATAATGACGCAGATCGGTCAAAGACCGATTTTCCGATCAAATACCCATTGCCCAAAAATGACGCCAAGCTGCCACCAAAATTGTAGCCCATGTCGAGGACCCGTCGGTTTGGTTCCGTGCGCGGGTTGCCGAGGAATGTCCCATCGTACCGATTGCGATACTGAAAATCATTCCAACCATCGTAGATGATAACCAAATCAGGGTCGTAGTGAACTAGCTCCGAAGCGAGATAAAGAAACTCATTGGCAGAAAAATATCCACCCACGCCGCCGTTGATAACTTCAAGCTCAAGGCCCGGTTCATTTGCACGAAATATTGCTGAATAGTCTCGATCGACAAACGCGGGAAGATTCAGATCCGGCGTCTCCGCGCCAAGTCCCATTACCGTCGAACCCCCCATCATTACGACCCGGTAGGTCGATTCTGGTTTTTCCCGAGCATAGGTCAAATCTTCAGTGCCTATCATTGAAAACCCTTGGGCATTGGTCACGACAACGCTGCCTTTGCGTCGAAAACAGACATCGGACCCCATACGATGGCCGTAAAGGGGGTCTGGCGGAAACAATCTGATCGCGACCCACGGAAATGGATTTCGGAAGTCCGTCGGGTTGTCACAGATCGTCCGAAGGTAGTCATAACGATGTTGCATGAACGGTCGTAGAAACGTGCGCGTAAAGCTATACCGCTCAAGAAAGTCGGGATTGTTTGGGTCGCGGGCCCAGTCGTATCGCGCGTAAATGAGCCCGGATGAAATCGCCTCCAAGCCGAGTATCAGGACCAGACCAATGACGATGTAACTTCTCGACAGGCGTCGCCAAGTTCTCGACGTTGTTGTTTGAGGGGCCATGGGGTCCGTTCAGCAATTGTTGGAATTATTCGACCGCATCAAACTCACTGGGAGTAATGCCGATGTTTAACGTAGTTTCAATATTCAAGGAGATGGAACCTAAATTAAATTCCGCGATGACGATCCTACTTCAAATTGCGTGATTTGGCTTGTCTCGAAGTACGAAAGATACGGGCCTTGAGGAGCTGAGTAAAAGGTATCTCGATGACTGTCAGGATTCATAATATTTTTTGTCGCAACGGGTGGCCGTGCCTTGTTTCCAAAACCCGTGTTACTTTAGGCTCGTTTCTCGGTTGCTCAGTTGCACGTGAACCGTTCAGTAGGTGCGGCGTGATACCGGGAAATATTGGATGAAGAAACAAAACCAAGTGGCGGCAAGTCAAATCTCCTACATCACGGCATGATCGATTCAAATTCCCAGCAGGTTGGGCTCGACGCGTGATCGTCAGGATATATTCGTTTTTTGCGCGGCACCGGCTCGCCACAGCGATATTCGTTGCTTCATTTGCCCGCATCGCAATATTCGCTTTTACCGCAGTCAATCCGATCACCAATGAAATCGGCATGCCGGTTTCGCCGTTGGTGCAACAGCCGTGGATCGAATTTCAATTTTACCACCGGTCTCTGGAGACCTACCAGACGTTATCCGCGAGGGAGATCTCTGGACTTTTTGTCGCGTTTTTCGGACCGGATGGGGAAGCGACGCACGTAATCGGCGGCCCGGTATTTCCATTTCTAATTGGAATATTCGATTACGTTGAAGGCAACACACTTCCACTCGCGTCATTCTATCTGGCGCTCAGTATCCTTCTCTGCGTTGCCTGGTTGAAGTTTCTATCGAACAAAGGTGTCGGCTTAATTTGGTTGTTGGGATTTGCGCTTCTCCCCAATCCATTTTGGTTCATGCTCAATGTGACGACCGACCTCATTTTTGCAGTGCTTGTGATGATTTTTTATTTTTCTTACTGGCGGGAACGGTGGTCGGCGCGAGACGTTTCGATTTGGGTCACCGTCATGATTCTTTGCGTTCTGACACGGCCCAATGGCGCTGCAATAC
>JAPYQV010000544.1 GCA_029937205.1 Alphaproteobacteria bacterium | reverse complement strand
TGTAAACACGATGGCCAAAACCCATCAGCCGGAACGGGTCGCTCTTGTCTTTGGCGCGTTCAAGAAACTCTGGAATTCGGTCCACAGTGCCGATTTCATCGAGCATGTTGAGCACCGCCTCGTTGGCACCGCCGTGTGCCGGACCCCATAGGCAGGCAATGCCGGCAGCGATACAGGCGAACGGATTGGCGCCGGATGAACCGGCAAGCCGCACCGTCGAAGTCGAGGCATTCTGTTCGTGATCGGCATGCAGAATAAAGATGCGCGACATCGCGCGGCCGAGGACCGGATTGACGATATATTCCTCACACGGCACCGCAAACGTCATGTGCAGGAAGTTTTCGACATAGCCGAGATCGTTGCGCGGATAGACGAACGGCTGACCGATCGAGAATTTGTAGGCCATCGACGCAATCGTCGGCATTTTTGCAATCAACCGGTAGGACGCGACCAGCCGCTGATGCGGATCGGAAATATCGAGGCTGTCGTGGTAAAACGCCGATAACGCACCAACAACCCCGACCATAATTGCCATCGGGTGGGCATCGCGACGGAATCCCCGGAAAAAGAAATTGAGCTGCTCATGCACCATCGTGTGCATGGTGATGTCGTTCTCGAACTTATCCTTTTGTTCGGTATTGGGGAGCTCGCCGTTCAGCAACAGGTAGCAGGTCTCAAGGTATTCGCCGTGCTCGGCCAATTGCTCAATCGTGTAGCCACGATGCAGCAGAACGCCTTCGTCGCCGTCGATATAGGTGATGCTGGATTCGCAACTCGCCGTCGCCGTGAAACCGGGATCAAAGGTGAATAGGCCGGTGTCCTTGTAGAGCGACCGGATATCGATAACCTGCGGCCCAACCGAGCCGCCAAGGACCGGTAGCTCCGTTTCACCGCCGCTGCCGTTAAAGGCCAGTTTGACTGAAGAAGTGGCCGAGCCGGACGCGTCCTGCGTTCCCATATATTCCCTCAATTTTTTGAAGAAGCGGCAGCCCGTCCAAGACCGCCGCTATTTCTCTGATTATACCGGTTTTTCGCGCTGTATGCCGAAAACTGGGGTTTTCTTTACGAAACCTTTTTTGCCACCCTGGTCAGACGAGCCATGCTTTCTTCTCTCCCAAGTATTTGAAATATATCGAATATTCCGGGTGAGACCGTTTTGCCCGTGAGCCCTGCTCGAAGCGGCTGGGCAATCTTCACCATTTTCACGCCTTCAGCTTCAGCCAGGGCGCGAACAACCGCCTCAATTTGACCGGCTTGCCAGTCCAGTAAAACATCCAAAATGGGCATCAACCGGCCCAGCCTTTCACGTGCGTCTTGGTCGAGAATTTTGGCCGCTTTTTGATCGAGTTCGGGTGCGCCGTCAACAAAGTAAAACAGGGAATTTTCAACAAGTTCATTGATGTTCTTCGCGCGTTCCTTGAGGCCAGGCAAGGCCTTCAAAAGGCGTGCTTGATCGGCCTCGGTTAGCGCCCTGTCGAGGGCGGCGGCAATTCCCGGCGAAGCGACCGCTGCGAGCTCCGAATCCGGGCATTCACGCATGTAGTGGCCATTAAGATTCTCGAGTTTGGCAAAATCAATCCGCGCCGCTGACTTGCCGATTCCGCCAAGCCCGAACCATTCGACCGCCTGATCGGTCGAGAAAATCTCGTCATCGCCGTGGCTCCAGCCCAAACGGGAGAGATAATTCCTGAGCGCACCCGGCAAATAGCCCATGTCTCGGTAGGTCTCGATGCCAAGGGCGCCGTGACGTTTGGAAAGTTTGGCACCGTCGGGACCGTGGATCAGCGGCACGTGCGCATAGGACGGAATTTCCCAACCCATTGCCGCAATCAGGTTCGACTGCCGAATTGCATTATTCAAATGATCGGCACCCCGGATCACGTGGGTCACACCCATGTCGTGATCATCGACAACGACGGCCAGCATATAGGTTGGTGTTCCGTCTGCCCGCAGCAGCACCATGTCGTCCAGCTGATCATGGGCGACGCGGACTTCGCCCATCACCGCATCGTTGACGATGGTTTCGCCGCCCTGGGGGCCCTTAAAGCGAATCACAGGCGGTACGTCCTTTGGCGCGTCTGCCGCATCGCGGTCGCGCCAGCGCCCGTCGTATCGCATCGGCCGGCCTTCGGCTTTCGCCAATTCCCGCATTTCGGTCAGTTCATCTTTGCTTGCGTAACAGGGATAAGCGTGTCCCGCCGCCAGTAGGGATGCCGCCACTTCGTTATGGCGCGGTGCCTGTTTTGACTGAAACACCGTATCCCCGTCCCAGTCGAGGCCGAGCCATTTCATGCCGGCGAGGATCGCCTCCACCGCCTCTGGGGTGCTTCGCTTC
>JAPYQV010000038.1 GCA_029937205.1 Alphaproteobacteria bacterium | reverse complement strand
CTGGATGCGTGGCGGCCCGGCCAAGGCGGCGGTGGTGGCGTCCGCGTTGACCGGCATGGTCTCGGGCTCTTCCATTGCAAATACAGTGACCACGGGCACTTTTACCATTCCACTGATGAAAAAGGTCGGCCTGCCGGCGCACAAGGCCGCCGCCATCGAAGTGGCGTCCTCGACCAACGGCCAGCTGATGCCACCAATCATGGGCGCCGCCGCCTTCATCATGGCCGAGATCATCGGCATTCCCTATCTCGACGTCGTGCGCGCGGCGCTGATACCGGCGCTGATCTCTTACATCGCGCTGTTTTATGTGGTCCATCTCGAGGCGCGCAAACTCGATATCAAAATCATCCCGCGCTCCGAGCTGCCGCGCTTGTTGAAGACCTTTTTGGGCGGCCTGCATTATCTACTGCCGATCGTCGTGCTGGTGGTTTATCTCGTCGTGCTGCGCCGCTCGGCCATCACCTCGGCCCTGCTTGCCATTGAGGCGCTCGCCGTGATCATCGTCGTGCAGCGCCCGATCATCGCCTGGATCGCCTGGCACCGGGCCGGTCATACGCCGCAGCACGGCGAAACCCTCGGCCTGGCGCTTCGAACCGCCTTCGCCGACGGCATCAAGGATATTTTCCTCGGCATGATCGGCGGCGCGCGCAACATGATCGCGGTCGGTGTGGCGACGGCGAGTGCCGGCATCATCGTCGGCGTGGTGATCAGCACCGGCTTGGTCGGGCGCTTCGTCACCCTGATCGACACCGTCTCGGGCGGCAATATCTATCTCATGCTGATCCTGACCGCGATCACCAGCTTGATCCTCGGCATGGGCTTGCCGACGACGGCCAACTACATCGTCATGGCGACCTTGACCGCACCGGTGATCGTCACCCTCGGCAGCGATGCCGGCCTGCTGATTCCGGTCATCGCGGCCCATCTTTTCGTGTTTTATTTTGGCATCCTGGCCGACGATACGCCGCCGGTGGGTCTGGCGGCTTACGCGGCGGCGGCAATCGGACGCACCGATCCGATCCGCACCGGCATCCAGGGCTTCACCTACGATCTCCGCACCGCGATCCTGCCGTTTATCTTCATTTTCAACACCGAATTGCTGATGATCGACGGCGTCGCGGAGAATGGCGCGATTGTGTGGATCGACAATCCGCTGCGCCTGATCTGGATATTTATCGTCTCACTGTTGGCGATGTTTTCCTTCGCCGCCGCGATCCAGGGATTTTTTGCCGAGCGCTGCGGCATCGCCGCGCGGCTGACCCTGCTGGCGCTTTGCGTGCTGCTGTTCCGCCCCTCATTCGCCGCCGACCCGCTCGATATTCCGCGCGAGGCGATTCAGGCCATGGCCATGGCCGGGGTTGCTCTGCTCTACACATTTCAGCGCCTGCGCGCCGGCACTTGGCATCTACCCGGGCGCTGGCGCGGGGCGCAAAAATGACGATCCCTTGTTGGCAAAAGTTTGGACAGTGATATGTATAAATGCGTTTTGTTACCGCTCGATCTGAACGAATCATCGACGTGGGAGAAAGCCCTGACTGCGGCGCGCGATATCTGCCAGAGCTCGGGCGGGACGCTCCATGTGATGACGGTGTTGCCGGATTACGGCATGACCATTGTCGGCCAGTATTTTCCCGAGGGGGCGGAAGGCGATGCCCTGACGGCGGCGCTGGCGGAGCTGAAAAAAATCACCGCCGCGCATGTCGGCACGGAGGTTGCGCTCGAGCATATCGTTGTCCAGGGCACGATCCATGACCAGATCCTGGCGGCGGCGGAGCGCATCGATACCGACCTGATCGTGATGGCGGCACGGCGCCCCGGCTTCGCCGATTTCCTGCTCGGCGATACCGCCTACAAGGTGGTGCGGCGCTATTCCCATTCGGTGATGATCGTGCGCGCTTGATCGCGACTAGAGCATTTCACACTCGCATGCGCTCACGCGAGATGCTCTATCTCTTTGGTTTTGAAGCAAATCACAAATCGACAACAATGTCGCAGGTGATTCCACCTGCTCGGGATTTACTCTAGGAGCGCCCGTAGCGGTCTTCGAGACGCACAATATCGTCTTCGCCGAGATAATCGCCGCTCTGCACTTCGACCACATGCAAGGGCTCAGTGCCAGGATTTTCCAGGCGATGATGCACGCCGGTGGCAATGTAAGTCGATTGATTGGTGCTGAGCTCAAGCGTTTCCTCGCCCCGCGTCACCCGGGCGCGGCCCGCCACCACCACCCAATGTTCGGCCCGCCGGTTATGGTATTGCAGCGATATTCCGGCGCCGGGATTGACCGTGAGCAGCTTGACCTGAAAGCCCGGCCCGTGGCGCAGGCCCTCGAAAGCGCCCCACGGCCGCACCACACGCGGGGGCGCTTCGGCTTCGCTGCGCCCGGCGGCGGAAAGCGCTGCAACCACATCCTTCACCGCCTCGGCCTTATCCTTGGGCGCCACCAGGATGGCGTCCCGGGTCGCGACCACGGCGATGTCTTCGAGGCCGAGTGCGGCGATCAGCGGGCCGTCGCTGCGGATATAGGAGGATGTGCAATCGAGCGCGATGACATCGCCTTCGATGAAATTGTCGTCCGCATCCCGCGCTGTCACCTGCCACAGCGCGCGCCACGAGCCGACATCGCTCCAGCCCACATCGATCGGCATCACCGCCGCCTGGCCGCAATCCTCCATCACCGCGTAATCGATCGAATCGCCGGTCATGGCGGCGAACGGCTCTTTTGCCAGACGGAGAAAATCCTGCTCGGCATCGGCCTCGGCGAGCGCGGCGCGGCAGGCGCCGAGCAAATCCGGGCGGCAGCGCTCGAGCTCCTCGAGATAGCGCGCGGTGGAAAATAGAAACATGCCGCTGTTCCAAAGATAATCGCCGCTGGCGATATATTCTTTTGCCCGCTGCTTGTCGGGTTTCTCGACGAAGCGGTCGAGGATATGGCACGGCCCACCGGCAATTGCCGCACCGCGGCGGATATAGCCGAAACCAGTCTCTGGCGCGTCCGGCGTGACGCCGAAGGTCACGAGGGAGCCGGTCGCCGCAAGCGGGGCGGCATCGCGAATGGCGGCGGTAAGGCCATCGGGGTCAGCGATGATGTGATCGGCCGGCGAGATCAGCATCAGGGCTTCGCTGTCCTGCGCCGTGAGCATCAGCGCGGCAATTGCCGCTGCCGGCGCGGTGTTGCGCCCGACCGGCTCCAGCACGATGCGCGCTGGCGCCGTGCCGATTTCGCGCATCTGTTCGGCCAGGATGAAGCGGTGGCTCTCGTTGCAGAGCAAAAGTGGCGGCGCGAAGCCCGGGCGGGCGAAGCGCATTGCCGTATCTTGCAGCATGGTGTTGTCGCCGATCAGGCGCAGCAATTGCTTGGGATAATCGGCGCGCGACAGCGGCCACAGCCGTGTGCCGGAGCCACCACACAGAATCACCGGATGAATGGCGCCAGGCTCAACAGCCACTACATGCCGCCCACTTCGGATTGAATGCTGTCCCAGATTCCGAGCGAAAAGCCGGGCGCGATATTCAGGCCGAAGGCCGATTTGAGAATATAAAAGGCGCCGAAGACGAAACTGATAAGCAACATGGAGACAAGAAACAGGAACAGGAAATTGCCCAGCGTGGCGAACGGGTGGGAATGACGTTCGGCGTGGTTGCGGCTGCGCGGCCGTTTGTCGATGCCGGCGAGGAGCACGAAATAATATGTGTGGGCCAGCACCGGCAAGGTGAAGCGCAGGTCTATGGCGTGGCGGCTCCAGTGTTTGACGCCATACGCGCGGATGATGACGCGCAGTTGTTCGTCGCTGAAGCTCTCAGCAATATTCGCCGGCATGGAGTCGGCGAACTTGCGGACAAAATGATGATCCGCCTTGGGCGGCTTTTCAGCAGCTTGCGGGGCGGGTGGGGATTTGCTGTCCAGGCGAGGTTCACTCAAGCTCAGGCTTCCGCTTCTTCTACGGGCAGGCCCGGCAGGTCGTGCGTGCGCCGGACCACCAGTCCGGCCAGCCGCTCGCCGTTGCGCAGCACCATATGCAGGGGCGAATCATACAAACACATTTCGAGCCTCAGTTTAAGACCGTCCGGCAGGCGCGGCAACGCCAACGAGCGCATGTTTTGAGCGATCTCCTGCACCAGACGGCCGCCCGAGGCGCCCAAAGCGCGCCCGGCGAACAGTCCCTCGGCGCCGGGGATGCCGATCTCGGTCAGCAGGTCGCGGTAGAAAATGGTGCGTCTGACCGAGCGCCCGCGCCGCGCCATGGTCTCGATCAGACGCCAGTCCGGCTGATGCCGCGCGAGCAGGAAGGCGGCATCGAATAACGCCTTTAGGCCGCGCGGTTCGTAAAAATCCCGGAGGCGTCCTCGGCGCGTGCCACCGATATGGCGGCCAATCTCAAAGATTTGGCGCGGCGTTTCGATGCGCAGCATAAATTTCTCCGTCTCGTCACCGATAGCCAGCCCAACGAGATCGCCATTATCGACGAAAGCTCGACCTACCGCTTCGGCAACAAGAAGGTGGCGGACCGCGCCGGTATCGAAGCGAGCGAGGTTGCCGGCAAAACGCTCGCCGCCATGGTCGGCCCGGTGCAAGCTAAGCTGATCGAGAAACTCAACCGCGAAGCAATGGCAGAGGGCGCTCCGGTGACCGACGTCCACCGTGAAGAAAATGCCGATGACGCGGAAAAATTCAAGGTCATCCAGTCGGAGCATATTCCCTTGGGCGAAACCCTCGGCATGCCACCCGGCGTGCTGATGGTCTCGGAGGATATTACCGAAGCGGTAATGGAACGGAAGAAACGCGAAAAGACCATGCGCGAGTTGGTCAACACCCTGGTGACCGTGGTCGACAGGCGCGATCCCTATTCGGCCCATCACTCGACCCGCACGGCGGAGGTGGCGCGCGCCATCTCCAACGAAATGGATTTGGAAGAAGTGCTAATCGAGACGGCCGATATTGCCGCGTCGCTGATGAATCTGGGCAAGATTTTGGTGCCGCAGGAATTGCTGACCGCCGACAGAAAGCTGACCACGGAAGAGCGCATGCTGATTCGCAACTCGACCCTGACCAGCGCCGATCTGCTCGAAGGGATCGATTTCGGCGGGCCAGTGGCGCAAACCCTTGGCCAGATGCTAGAATTCGTCGACGGCTCGGGTGTGCCCAATGGCTTTGGTGGCGACGATATTCTCAAAACGGCGCAAATCTGCGCCGTCGCCAACACCTTTGTCGGCCTGGTCAGCCCGCGCTCTTACCGCGAAGGCATGGATTTCATCAAGGCTGTCGATATCCTGCAGGGCGATGTGGATCATCAATTCTCGCGCGGCGTCGTCGCGGCCCTGGTCAGCCATTTGGAGAATAAGGGCGGCAAAGCGGATTGGGAGCATTTCCGCGTTCTCGATACACCGGCGGAGACGGATAGCGACGCCTAGGTTCGGCTTGTACCGGCGCTCGTATCCACGAGGCTCTGGATGATGTTTGGCTTGTTCACCAAGCGCCGCAAACGCGGCCAGGAAAACAAGGCGCCACCGCGCGTGGATGCGGATGTGCGCGTCTACGCCATTGGCGATGTCCATGGCCGGCTCGACCTGCTGATGAAGCTGATGGCTAAAATCGCCGAGGATCGGGCGGACAACCCGGCGGCGCGCTACAAGGTGATTTTTCTCGGCGATTATGTCGATCGGGGAAATCAGAGCCGTGAATTGCTTGATCTCCTAAGCCAAGGCCCGGTCGATGGGTTCGAGACGGTTTACCTGACGGGCAATCATGAGGATTATTTACTGCGCTTCCTCACCGACACATCGAATGCGTCCACCTGGCTCTATTATGGCGGCGCCAATACGTTGATCAGCTATGGCATCCCGGCGTCGCCGCTGCAAAACAACCCCGACCGCCTGATCGCCATCCAACAAAAATTTCGCAATGCCCTGCCGGAAAGCCATTTGGCCTTTTTGCGCCGCCTGGAAATCAACCATGTCGAGGGCGATTATTTTTTCGTCCATGCCGGCGTGCGCCCCGGCGTACCGCTCGACGATCAAGCGACCGAAGATCTGCTGTGGATTCGCGATGAGTTTCTCGCCTCGAAGGCCGATCACGGCCGTGTCATTGTGCATGGCCATTCGGTACGGATGCGGCCCGAACTTCTCGCCAACCGCATCGGCATCGATACCGGGGCCTACGATACCGGCGTCCTGACCTGCCTGGTGTTGCAGGGAGAGGGTCAATGGTTGCTGCATACATGATTGCTGTTCTGTTGCCGTGACAGCGTCCGGCGACACAGCGCTGGTCTGTATCTTGAGTGACGGCGATGGGTCGCGCCTCGCGGACGCCGTTAATTCCGCCCAACGGTTCGGCCTCACGGTTCTCGTCGGTGCGTGCGCGAAAGCACCGGCGGGTGTCGCGCACGTGCCAATCGATTGGCAGAATGATTTTGCTGCCGCGCGTAATCAGCTCGCCGAGTTTGCCCGCCGGCAATATGCCCATCATCCCTATCTGCTCTGGATCGACAGCGATGAGGAATTGATATCGTGGCCGGAATGGGACTGGAAGCGCGAAACGGCGGCGTGGTTTTCGCTGCAAATCCAGGACAGTGCGGATCTGACGCCGCGCCCGATTATCCGTCTGCACCGCAATGACGGTTCGCTCAGCTGGCGCCATGCCGTTCATGAATCGCTTTATGCCACCGCGCCGCCCGGCCCCGCGCCGGCTGAACCTCTGGCGGGCGCGGCGCTCCGCCACCACGGCTATGGCGATGATCGGACGATCACCGCCAAGCTCAGGCGCAACCACGACATTGTCGTAGCGGAGCGTCGCCAAGGCCGCGATTATCTCTATCTTTGGGTCGAGGAGGCGCGCCATGCTGAGGCCTTCGGCACAGGCGCCACCATGGCGTGGAGCAATGTGTTCAATCATCCCGATGCCGCGCCGCGCCACGCGGGCGCGATCGATCAGAGGGTTGAGGCGGCGGAATCCTTGTGTGTCTTCGGTAACAGCGCGCCGGCGCTGCAACTGCTGGCGGCCAATCCGCTGATCCTGCGCCTGCAATTGGCCGTCCTCAGCGCGCAATATGCCGCCGGCGAAACGATCGATGGGGCGCGGCTCGATTATTTGGCCGATTGCGTGCGCGCCGGCTTGGGCGACGAGCGTTATAGTTATCCGCGCGCCTTGTTGGGCGCCTCGCGCGCGCAAATCCTGGCGCTGGTCGAGGAAATGTCGAAAATTTTCTCGCAGAACATTAAGATGGTGAAAGTCGATGGGGAGACTGAGATGACGGGCCGGTTCAGACAAAGCGAAGACCATGATGCGGAAATTCTCGGCGATGATTTGATTCTCATGAACAATCAGACACGCGAGGTCTTGACCCTCAACCCGACGGCGCGCGCGGTTTGGGAATTGCTCGAAGAGGGGCTCGGCCGGGACGAGATCGGCGACGCGTTTCACGAGGCGTTCCCCGATATGGATGGCGCCGTGCTGGGCAAGGATATCGACCGCACTCTGGCGCATCTCCTGACCAGCGGACTCATCTCACATGACGAGGACGTGGCCTGAAGACGTCGCCCCAAAGCTGCGCGGGCGTATTATGCCGGTAAAAACCTACCGCATCGCCTGGCACTCCTATGGCGCGCATCTACGCATCCGTGACGCGGGTTTGATCGCCCAGCTCGGCCGATTTCTCGGCATCGAGCCAGAGCTGGAAGGTGCGCCGCCGGCTGCTGAGACGGATAATCTCATCACCGTTACGGAAGCGGACGGCGAATTCGTCATCACCACCCGCGATTGGCAGTCGCGCGCCGCCAGCCGCGAGCAATTGCTGTTCACCACCCTGGAAGCGGTCGGGCAGATTTTTATCCATGATTATCCCGGCGCCGTGTTTCATGCCGGCGCCTTTTTGCGCGGCAACGCCGCCATCGCTTTTTTCGGCGCCCCGCAAAGCGGCAAGAGCACGCTTGGGTTTGCTGCCTGGCAACGCGATCTGGCGCTCCTCGGCGATGACCGGATCATGCTTTCTGACGGTGGCAGATGCGTTCGGCCGTTCCCAAAATGCGTCAAGCTGCGCCTGGCAGGAGGTGGCGCGTTGCCGCCGGGAGCTGAACAGATACCGATCGACATGATGGTCAAAGCTGATTTGGGCTATGAAATCCACCTCATTCTGGCCCGCGCCCTGCCGGGCTTTTGCGCCTATGGGACAGAAGCGGAGATCGATGTATTGGTTGAGCTCAGGCGCGGTGCGGAAGGGGAAACCACACTTGCGCTCCTGGCGCCGGAAGCGGCGCGCGATGCCGCGCTGCATAATGTCGTGTCGCCGGAATTCGATCCGATGGAGATTATTCGCCTGATCAAGCGCCAGGCCGAGAAAGGGAAACTATATCGCCTGACGGTCGGCCCGGGGGCAACCGGACGGGCACTCGATCTGTTGCTCGCGCTTTAGGGGACGCGGCTGGTTATTCGCCGAGGCTCTGCAAAAAGAGGATCAGATTGGCGCGGTCGCCGTCTTTCTTGACCCCGGAGAACGACATTTTGGTGCCGGGCACGGTCCCTTTCGGGTTGGTCAAAAATTCGTTCAGCGCGGCGAGGCTCCAACTGCCGCCCTGCGAGGCCATGGCGTCGGAATAGTTGAAGCCCTCTATTGATCCCACGTCGCGGTCAATAATGCTCCACAGATTGGGGCCGACTTTGTTTTTGCCGCCCGCCTCGGTGGTGTGACAGGCACCGCACTTCTTGAAGATTTTCTTGCCCTTGGCCGCATCGGCGCTGACGAGCATATCCTCGATCGAGAGCGCCGCCACCACCTCCACGGCGGCTTCCGCCGCGGCCACATCGCCGTCTTCCGCTTCCACCTCGGGCAGGGCATAGGCCACACTGCCATGGTGATTGTCGATGTGGTAAACATTGGCGGAGATGATCCACGAAACCATCGCGACCAGTCCCGCGAAAAGAATGGCACCGGCTATCTTGTTCAGTTCGAATGGCGACATGGCTCAGACACTGCCTCGGTCATTTCGGTTTTTGCGCGGTTCTTGCGCGTTTTGGGACGTTTTGACGCGATTTGGCGCGTTTTTACTGTTCGGCGCGAATTTAGCGGCTTCCCCCTGGCCTGTCCAACTCCTATAAGGCGGGGCAAAGGATAACAACCCTATGGCAGCTTCGTTAACATCTTCTGACGCGCTCCCGGCCAATCCCATCATCCTGATACCGGCGCGGCTGCAATCGGTGCGCCTGCCGGACAAACCGCTCGCTGATATCGCCGGGTTGCCGATGATCGTGCAGGTCATGCGGCGCGCCGAGGAGGCGGATTTGGGCCGCGTCGTGGTGGCCTGCGCCGAGGCCGAAATTGCCGATGCGGTGACCGCGGCGGGCGGCGAAGCGGTGCTGACCCGCGCCGATCATGTGTCCGGCTCGGATCGCATCTATGAGGCCCTGATGCAACTCGATCCCGGCGGCGCCCATGACGCGGTGGTCAACGTGCAGGGCGATTTACCGACGTTGGCGCCCGATCAGCCGCGCGCGGCGCTTGATTTGCTGGCCGATGCGGCGGTCGATATCGGCACCCTGGCGGCGGAGATCACCACGCCGGAGGAGCGCGATAATCCGAACGTGGTCAAGGCGGTGGTCTCTCCCGACAGCACGGGAAGCTGCGGGCGGGCGCTCTATTTCACGCGCAGCACGGCGCCGTCGGGCGCCGGGCCGCTCTATCACCATATCGGTCTCTACGCCTTTCGCCGGGCCGCGCTGGAACGCTTCATCGCCTTGCCGCCAAGCCCGTTGGAAAGCCGCGAGCGACTTGAACAATTGCGCGCGCTAGAGGCTGGCATGCGCATCGACGTGGCCTTCGTTGACAGCGTTCCCCTCGGTGTCGATACTCCGCGCGATTTGGCCCGGGCGCGGGAAATTCTAGGGCCATAAACCCACCGGCCATAAACCCAACGGCCATATGACAACAAATAGAATCTGACATGAGCGATAAATCCTCCGAGGCGGCTGAGACGATTGCCTTCCAGGGCGCGCCCGGCGCCTATTCCGACATGGCCTGCCGCGAGGTCTTTGCCGATAGGCGCACGATGCCGTGCAAGACCTTCACCGATGCCTTCGCCGCGGTGGTGGACGGGCGCGCGCGCCTCGCCATGATCCCGATCGAGAATTCCGTCGCCGGGCGGGTCGCCGATATTCATCAGCTCCTGCCTGAATCGAGCCTGCACATCGTGGCCGAGCATTATCAGCCAGTGCATCATCAACTGCTCGCCTGCAAGGGCGCCGAAGCGGGCGGGCTGAAAATTGTGCGCTCGCACGTACATGCACTCTCCCAGTGTCGCAATGTGATCCAGCGCCTCGGCCTGAACGCCATTGTCCACGCCGATACCGCTGGCGCTGCGGCGGAAATCGCCAAGCTCGGCGATCCCAGCATTGCCGCCATCGCCTCGGATTTGGCGGCGGAAATTTACGGCCTCGACGTGATCGAAGCCGGGGTCGAAGACGAAGCGCACAACACGACGCGCTTCGTCGTGCTGGCCAAGGATGCGATCGATCCCGACCCGGCGGACGGCCCGGTGGTGACGTCGTTTGTGTTTCACGTGCGCAATGTGCCGGCGGCGCTTTACAAGGCGCTCGGCGGCTTTTCCACCAATGGCGTCAACATGACCAAGTTGGAAAGCTATATGGTCGGCGGCACCTTCACAGCAACGCTGTTCTTCGCCGAAGTCGAAGCCCATCCGAGCGAGCGCCGCCTGCAGTTGGCACTTGAGGAACTGGCCTTTTTCACCAGCGAAGTGAACATCATGGGCGTCTATCCCGCCCATCCGTTCCGCGTCGAATCGGCGAAGAAGAACGACAATAATAGTTAGGCCGTGGACCCATCATCGTTCCGCCCTCCTGAGAATCTTCCGAAAAATGGAATCACGTTCTCATAAATCGTTCAGGAGTTTTGCAACGGAATTGGGCCGACAGCAGACATCCTGCCCTGAAACTTCCGCTCAACGTGACTTAACGGACTATTATCAAGATTGGCGCTATCGTCTTGACCCACAACGAACATAGCCTCAGCACAGTGTGATGGTGACGCCTATTACCAACAAATTACGGCGCCTGTTCGGCCCATGAGACGAATGCCTCGATCATGCTTTCGTGCAAATGGTCCTGCATAAATGTCAGGTAAAATCCATAACCCGGCAAGGAGAAGCCTAACGCCTTGACCAAAATCCCGTCCGCCAATTCGCGCGCTACCAATATGTCGCTTATGACCACGATGCCCTGACCATTGGACGCGGCGTCGATAGCGTGAAGTTCCTCTTGAAAGTGTAGATGCTCTGCTTTCTTGAGATTCAACGTCTCTTTGTAATGCTCCTCGGCAGCGTGGAGAAAGCGTCGCCAAGTGGGAGCAGTCGGATTAGATGACGTCCAGTGGCAGTGGATCAAGGTGTGGCCGGACAAATCGGACAGCGCACGCAGCGGTTCGCCGCTTGGCAAAAGATCGGGATGGCACACGGCCACGAAAGTGTCGCGAAATAACTGGTGGCTGACGAAATCCGCCGGCGCCATTTCCCGCGTACCGGCAACCGCAACGGCGTTCTGGAATAGGGATTCAGCTTATGACTGTTTCCCAGTTTCTGTCTGGCTGACGCCCGAAGAGGATGAACGCAATATCGCCTGGGCGCGGCAATTCTGGCTCGAAATGCACCCGCACTCGACCGGTGGCGTCTACGTCAACAATCTAGGCGACGAGGGTGGCGACAGAGTTCGCGCCGCCTACGGTGACAACTACGATCGGCTGGTCGAAGTCAAACGCCGCTACAATCCAGGCAATCTATTTCGTTACAATCAAAATATCCGGCCCAACAGTTGAAATTAGCGGCAATGTAATAGCCGCCGTCGAAGTTTATCCGCGATGTCATTTACGCGTATTTGACCTGGTTAAACCGGAAAACGCCTGTCGATCCAGTCGCCCAGCAGACGGCGCGCGATGGAATATTCGCCCGGCATGCGAAAATCGTCTGACGGTTTGACGTCCCGCAGCCAGTCGCGATTGTACCAGTTGGCGTATTCGAGCTCTTTTTCATCGATGTTAATTTCACGGCTCGCGGCCTTGGCCATAAAGCCGACCATGATCGAGGCGGGAAACGGCCACGGTTGGGAGGAGTGATAGCGCACATCGCTGACACGAACCCCCGATTCCTCGAAGATCTCGCGCGCCACGTTTTCCTCCAGGCTTTCGCCCGGCTCGAGAAAGCCGGCGAGGGTGGAATGCATGCCGGCCGGCCAGTGGGATTGGCGGCAAAGGAGGGCATCGTCGCCGTCATGGACGAGCACGATCACCGCCGTATCGGTGCGCGGAAAATGCACCGCGCCGCAGGATTCATTGGTGCAGGCGCGCTCATGGCCGGCTTTTCGTGCCACGCTCTTGTGGCCGCAGGCGGCGCAAAAACCGTTTTGCCGGTGCCAGTACATCAGGCCCCGGGCGTAGGCCAGAATCGCCGCTTCCGGCGCCGGCACGAGTTGCACCGAATCGCGTAAATCCATC
>JAPYQV010000037.1 GCA_029937205.1 Alphaproteobacteria bacterium | reverse complement strand
CGTTTCATATGAGATTTTGGTAATAACTTTCCTTTCGTTTGCATTTATTCCCATCGACGATGACTTGTTTTTTATTTGAAATCGTTTGACGCCCAAATTTACCCATGATATCCCATGATGTCCCAAATACTTGATTTCGCGTCGTTTGTGCGGCGTGGAGGTCAAATTAGAGGCAACAAATGTGGGACGGGAACTTAATGTGGGGGCGTCGACTTGGCTTTATTTACCGGCCATGTCATCAACAAGGTGGATCGCAAGGGACGGGTCTCGGTTCCGGCGTCGTTCCGCAATGAGCTCGTCAAACTAAGTTTTCCGGGCATCGTTCTTTTCCCGTCGCCCGAGGGAATTCCTGCCATCGATGGCGCCGGCATCGATTGGCTGGAGAGCTTTAGCAGCGATTTCACCACCGCCAATCCGTTTGCAGCCAAATCGCGCAAGGCCCGCATGGCGCTGTTCAGCCAGGTGGAGCGCCTGCCGTTCGATCCGGAAGGCCGCGTCATTCTCACCCGCCCTCTGCTTGATCATGCCGGGATTACCGACAGCGTCGCGTTTATCGGCATGGGCGATAGGTTCCAAATCTGGCAGCCCGATCAGTGTGCCAAGTTCCTCGATGAGGCCATCACCGAAGCGCCGACCGAGTTTGACGCCATGCAGTCCGGCGGAGATTCGTGATGGCCGGCGGTTCGACATCCAACCCAACAAACGCCGGCAAATTCAACCACGCGCCGGTCATGTTGGCTGAAGTCTTGGAATCCCTGGCGCCGCGCGACGGCGCGGTCTATGTCGATACGACCCTCGGCGGCGGCGCTTACAGCCGCGGCATGTTGGAAGCGGCCGAATGCCGTGTCTGCGCCATCGACCGCGATCCGGCGGCCATCGCGCGCGGCGCGGCGCTGGCGGAAAGCTTCCCCGGCCGGCTCACCCTGATCCAGGGCCGCTTCGGCGAAATGGAACAGCTCCTGGCGCCGCACGGCATTCGCGAAGTGGATGGCATCGCCTTCGACCTTGGCGTCTCATCGATGCAGCTTGACGATGCGGCGCGCGGCTTTTCGTTCCGCTTCGATGCGGCGCTCGACATGCGAATGGGGAGCGGCGGGCCGAGCGTCGAGGAAGTCATCAACACCGCATCCCAGGAAATGCTCGCCGACCTGATCTATGACTATGGCGAGGAGCGCCGCGCCCGCGCTGTCGCCCGCGCCATCGTCGCGGCGCGCGCCGAAGCACCGATCAGCCGCACCAGCCAACTCGCCGATATCGTGCGCAGCGTCGTACGGCGCAGCGCCGGCGGCATCGATCCAGCGACACGGACGTTTCAAGCGCTTCGCATCTACGTCAATGACGAGCTCGGCGAACTTGATATGGGATTGGCGGCGAGCGAACGCATGCTCAGGCCTGGCGGCCGCCTGGCGGTGGTCTCGTTCCACTCGCTCGAGGACCGCCGCGTCAAAAAATTTCTCCGCGCCCACAGCGGCGCCATGCCCCGGCCGAGCCGCCATCTGCCGGAATCCCTCGTCGCCGCCACAAAAATGCCGCAACCGAGCTTTACGCTTCTGCACAAGGGCGCGCGCAAGCCGGGCGCCACGGAATTGAGCGCCAATCCGCGCGCTCGCTCGGCCCGGCTGCGGGCGGCGGAGCGCACGGCCGCGCCAATCATGCCGGAAGGCGGTGCCGCATGATTCGCCCGGCGCTCATTCTGTGGATCGGCTTGCCGTTGATCGTCACCATCGCGCTCCTCCTGGTGAGCTATCAGGTCAAGGATCTGGAGAATGAATTGGCGGCGTTGGACCGTGCGGCGCTGGCGCAGCAGGAGGAGATCCATGTGCTGAAGGCGGAATGGAGTTTTTTCAACCGCCCCGAACGGCTCGCCCGTTTGGCCGCGCGCCATCTCGACCTTGGCCCGGTGACGCCAACCCAATTTATTAATTTTTCTTACCAACCAATCGCGCACGACCCCGCAACTCAAGGTTTTGTCAAATGAGTGATTTATCGGTCCGCCCGTGGCGCAACGCCGCCGGCGATATGAGCCGCGAAGGCGGCGTTGAGAAACTCAGCGCCCGGGACGCAAAGCGGCCACTGGAAACCGCGCGCACCCGCCTGCTTGTCGCCGGGGCCATCTTCGCGCTGTGCTTCGTTATCCTGGGCGGGCGTCTGGTCCAACTCTCCCTGCTCGGCGGCGGCCAGGGCCAGCAACACACGACCGAACATCAAGGCGGCCTGTTGACGCTTCAGCGCGCCGACATTGTCGACCGCAACGGCGCGCTGATCGCCACCAACCTGCCGTCCCACTCTCTTTATGTAAATCCGAGCCAGGTGCTCGACGCAGGCGAAGCCGCAGACAAGATTTCCCGCGTTCTGCCCGGCCTGGCGCGCGATGAGGTTTTCCGCAAGGCAAGCGCCAAGGGCCAGTTCATCTGGATCAAGCGCAATCTCACACCGGAACAGCATTACGCCATCAACCGCCTCGGACTGCCCGGTTTCGGGTTCGAGCGCGAAGAACGCCGTGTCTATCCACATGGCTCGCTGTTCGTTCATACGCTGGGCTTTGCCGGTATCGACAATAGCGGCTTGGCCGGCCTCGAAGCGGCGCGTGACGACGAGCTCAGGCGCCTCGCCAAAACGCCGGGCGGCAAGCTGGTTACCGCGTTGGACAGCCGCGTACAGTATATCGTCCATGCCGAATTGAGCGCCGCCATGGCCGAGTTCAAGGCCAAGGGCGCCGCCGGTATTGTCATGGACGTGCATAGCGGCGAAGTGCTGGCGCTGACCAGCCTGCCCGATTTCAGCCCATACGAGGTTAACGCGAGCAGTGCGAATCAGCGCTTCAACCGCGCCACGCTTGGCGTTTACGAGCTGGGCTCGACCTTCAAGGCCTTCACCACCGCCATGGCGCTCGAATATGGCGTGGTTGATCTGGCTGACCGCTACGACGCCACCAAGCCGCTCAAGGTCGCGCGCTTTACCATTCGGGACGATCATCCGCAGAACCGCTGGCTCGATGTGCCGGAGATTTTTATCCACTCCTCGAACATCGGCGCGGCGCAGATGGCGCGCGATGTCGGCGCCGAGCGGCAGAAGGAATTTCTCGATCGCCTCGGCATGCTGAGCCCGCTGCCGTTGGAGCTGGCCGAGAATGGTCGCCCGCTTTCACCCCGCCACTGGCGTGAGATCAACACCATGACCATCGGCTTCGGCCATGGCATTGCGGTGACGCCGCTGCATTTGATCAACGGCTTTGCCACCCTGGTGAATGGCGGCAATCGCACAACGCCAACATTGTTGCACGTTGCGGACAAACCGGCCGGCGCGCAAACCGGCGAGCGCGTGATCGCGCGCGAAACTTCCGACACCATGCGCATGCTGATGCGTATGGTGGTCGAAGGCGGCACCGGCAAGCAGGCGGAGGCCGAAGGCTATTTGGTCGGCGGCAAGACCGGTACGGCAGAGAAGGCGACCGTCGGCGGCTACAAAAAGAACGCCCTGATCACCACTTTCGTCGGCGCCTTTCCCATGGATGCGCCGCGCTACGCCGTTCTCGTCCTGCTCGACGAGCCGCATGGCAACAAGGCCACGCACGGCTATGCCGGCGCCGGCTGGAACGCAGCACCTGTGCTCGGCCGCATCGTCGCAAAAATCGCACCGATGTTGGGCGTGATGCCACTCCTGCCGTCGAACGATGAAGAAGACCGAGATCAAATTCAACGATTGCTGGTGCGGGCCGATGGAGAGGGCCGCAACTTTGCATCTTTTTGAACTGACAGGGGAAAGCCAGGCGGCGCATGAGGGGGAGAATGTGAACATAACGGGCCTGACTTCGGATTCGCGCGATGTCCGCCCGGGCTTCTTGTTCGCGGCGCTGGATGGCAGCCGCGCGCGCGGCGCCGACTTCATCCCCGAAGCACTGCGCCTCGGCGCTGCCGCTGTCCTGGCGCCGCCGGGGACGCGCCTCGACGGCGCGGCTCCAAACACCGCCCACCTCATCACGGACGATAACCCGCGCCGCCGTTTCGCTAAGATGGCGGCGCGCTTTTTCGTGCGCCAGCCGCGCACCATCGCCGCGGTGACGGGCACCAACGGAAAAACATCGACCGTCACATTTCTGCGCGAATTGTGGCGTGCCGACGGCCGCCGGGCAGCGAGCCTCGGCGGCCTCGGCGTCGAAGGCGACGGCCCGAGCGCGGCGGCGGCCTTGACGACAGCCGATCCGGTTTGGCTACATCGCACCCTGGCAAATCTCGCCGACGCCGATGTGGCCCATTGCGCTCTGGAAGCATCGAGCCACGGGCTCGATCAACATCGCCTGGACGGTGTCCACCTCTCGGCCTGCGCTTTCCTTAATCTCGGCCGCGACCATCTCGATTATCACCATGATCTGGATAGTTATTTTGCCGCCAAGGCACGCCTCTTCGCCGATGTCATGCGGCCCGGCGGCGACGCCGTCCTGAACGCGGATTCGCCGCACAGTCAGCGCATCGCCGAGATTTGCCGGGCGCGAGGCCACCGGATTTTATGGTTCGGTGAAAGCGCCGGCGATGTTCGCCTGGTCGGGCGGCAGGACGAGAATTTGGGCCAACGCCTCAAGCTTGAACTGCTCGGCAAGCAATATGACCTTGTCATTTCACTGCCCGGCGCATTCCAGACATACAATATGTTGGCCGCCGCCGGATTGGCCCTCGCCACCGGCATGAGCGCCGACGCCATCGCGCACGGTCTGCCGCGATTGACCGGTGTGCGCGGCCGCCTGGAACTGGCGGCCCGGCTTGAGAATGGCGCGCCGATCTTCGTCGATTACGCCCACACGCCTGATGCGCTCGAAGCCGCGCTTGACGGTTTGCGGCCAAATGTGCGCGGGCGGTTGATTGTTCTGTTTGGCTGCGGCGGCGACCGCGATGCCGGCAAACGGCCGCAAATGGGCGCGATCGCCGCCGATCTCGCCGATGTGGTTTATGTCAGCGACGACAATCCGCGCTATGAAGACCCGGTCGCGATCCGCCGGGAAATCCTCAGCGCCTGCCCGGACGCCATCGAAATCGGCGACCGCGGCGAGGCCATCGCCGCCGCCATCGCCGAGCTCGGCGAAGACGATCTCCTAGTGATCGCCGGCAAGGGCCATGAGCAAGGCCAAAGCATCGCCGGGCGGACGATCCCGTTCGATGACGGCGAAACCGCGCGCCGCGTGGTCAATGCACAGTTGCGGGCGCCGGCATGAGCACAAAACAGGTTCTCTGGAGCGCCGCGCAAGCGGCCAGCGCCACCGGCGGCCAAGCGCACGGCGACTGGCGCGCCGAGGGCGTTTCCATCGACAGCCGCACGCTGGCGCCCGGCGATCTGTTTGTTGCCCTCAAAGGCCCCAACCATGACGGCCACGACCATGTCACGGCGGCGCTCGGCGGCCATGCCGCGGCGGCGATGGTCGAGCGTGCGCCCGTTCACAACAATAGGGCCGCGCCGCTTCTCATCGTGCCGGACAGTCTCGACGGTCTCTATGCCCTGGCCGGCGCGGCACGGGCGCGCTGTTCGGCGCGCATCATCGCCGTCACCGGCAGCGTCGGCAAAACCGGCAGCAAGGAATTGCTCGCCCACGCCCTGGCAACCGCGGGCCGGGTATCGCTCAGCGCCGGCAATCTCAACAATTATATCGGTGCGCCGCTCAGCCTGGCACGGCTGCCGGCGGACGCCACCTATGGCGTCTTCGAGCTTGGCATGAACCAGCCCGGCGAAATCGCGCCGCTCTCGCGCCTGGCGCGCCCCCATGTGGTGCTGATCACCAATGTCGAGGCGGTACACACGGAATTTTTTGATTCCCTCGATGCGGTGGCCGAAGCCAAAGCCGAAATTTTCGCCGGTCTCGAGCCTGACGCGGTGGCGGTGCTTAACCGCGACAACAAGTATTTCGATTATCTGGCGGCGCGCGCCAAAGACGGCGGCGCGACGCGCATCATCGCCTTCGGGCGCCATGACAAAGCCGAGGCCCGGTTGCTCGATTGGTCGCCGGATCAAGACGGCGGATTGGTCGAGGCCGATATTTGCGCCACCCGGTGCAGCTACCGCCTGGCGCTGAGCGGCGAGCATTGGGCGCTCAACAGCGTCGCCGTACTGGCCACCGCGATGGCAGCAGGCGCGCCGCTCACCGAGGCGGCCAACGCCCTCGCCGCGCAGCCCGCCCTGCCCGGCCGTGGCGCGCGCCATCGCCTCGCCATTGCCGGCGGTGAATTCGATCTGATCGACGAATCCTATAACGCCAGTCCGGTCGCCGTGCGCGCCGCCATCGCCGGTCTGCGCAGCTTTCAGCCCGGACCAGGCGGGCGGCGTATCGCGGTGCTCGGCGACATGCTCGAACTGGGCACGGACGCGGCAGAGCAGCATGCCGCCCTGGCAGGCGCCCTGGAAGATGCCGGGATCGACCTGGTGTTCACCGTCGGCGCGCTCATGGCACACTTGTTCGACGCGTTGCCGAGCCAGCGCCGCAACAGCCGGGCGGAGACATCCGGCGATATTCTGCCGGCCCTGCGGGACGCGCTGCGCCCCGGCGACGTGGTGCTCATCAAGGGCTCGCTCGGCATCAATATGCGGCCGCTGGTCGATGCCTTCACGCGGGACGAGGGGTAGGCGGCGCGATGCTCTATAACCTCCTGTTCCCGCTCTCCGATTCGATCGGCATCTTCAATATATTTCAATATTTGACGTTCCGCGCCGGCGCCGCGATCGTGACCGCGCTGCTGGTTAGTTTCCTCGTCGGCCCGGTGCTCATTCGCTCGCTGCGCGCGCGCCAGGGCGAGGGCCAGCCGATCCGCGAAGACGGGCCGGAATCCCATCTCAAGACCAAGCAGGGCACGCCGACCATGGGCGGCTTCCTTATTCTGATGGGCGTCCTCGCCGGCACCCTGCTGTGGGCCGATCTCACCAACGCCTATGTCTGGATTATCCTGTTCGTCACCTTCGGTTTCGGCGCCGTCGGGTTCGTCGACGATCTGATGAAACTGCGCAACCGTTCGAGCAAGGGCTTCCCGACGAAAATCAAGTTCGTCATCGAAATCGCCATCGCCGTGGTGGCGAGTCTCTGGATCACGTCGATCTCGGATGAATCGCTGGCCAACGGCCTGGCGCTACCCTTCGTCAAGACGGTGTTGGTCGATCTCGGCTGGTTCTTCCTGCCTTTCGCGGCAATTGTCATGGTCGGCGCGTCGAATTCGGTCAACCTCACCGACGGGTTGGACGGCCTCGCCATCGTGCCCATCATGATCGCCTCGACCAGCTTCGCGCTGATCTGCTATGTCGTCGGCAACACGGTTTTCTCCGGCTATCTCCAGGTCCACTACGTCGTCGGCGTCGGCGAGCTCACCGTCTTCTGCGCCGCCCTGGTCGGCGCCGGTCTCGGCTTTCTCTGGTTCAACGCGCCGCCGGCGATGGTTTTTATGGGCGACACCGGATCGCTCTCCACCGGCGCCGCGCTCGGCGCCGTCGCGGTGATGACCAAGCACGAACTGGTGCTGGTGATCGTCGGCGGCCTGTTCGTACTCGAGACCATCTCGGTCATCGTCCAGGTCGCCTCGTTCAAGCTCACCGGCAACCGTGTTTTCCAAATGGCGCCGTTGCACCACCACTACGAAAAAAAGGGCTACGCGGAATCCACCATCGTCATTCGCTTTTGGATCATCGCGGTGATCCTGGCGCTTGCCGGCCTGGCCACCCTGAAACTGAGGTAACGGGATGATTGTAGGAACTGCAAATTTTAATGGCACCGTTGCAATCCTCGGCCTCGCCCGCAGTGGCCTCTCGGCCGCCCGCGCGCTGCTGGCGGGCGGCAATCAGGTTGCCGCCTGGGACGATTCACGCGAGCGCCGGGAGGAAGCGGCGCGCGCCGGCATTCCGCTGCAAAGCGGTGCCAACTTCCCGTGGCGCGATATCGCCGCCTTGGTGCCGAGCCCCGGTATTCCGCTCGACCATCCCATCATCGCTTCGGCGCATGCGGCGGGCATCGAAGTTCTCGGCGATGTAGAGCTCTTGTGGCGCGCCATGCCGGAGCGCCAGTTTGTCGGCATTACCGGCACCAACGGCAAATCCACCACCACCGCCCTGATCGGCCACATCCTCGAGTGCGCGCGACAAACCGCTCAGGTCGGCGGCAATCTCGGCACGCCGGCGCTCAGTCTCGAAGCGCTCTGGGCGGAAGGCACTTATGTGCTGGAAATGTCATCGTTCCAGCTCGATCTCACTCAGCACATGTCGTTCGATATCGCCGTCCTCTTAAACATCACGCCGGACCATCTCGACCGCCATGGCGATATGGCCGCCTACACCGTGGCCAAGCAGAAGATTTTCCGTTCCGGCCGGCTGAAAACCGCCATCGTCGGCATCGACGGGCCGGATACGCTGCGCATCTATAACGATCTGCGCCAGCGCGAGGGCTTAAACGTCGTGCCCATCGCCACCGGCCGCCGCCTTCTCGACGGCATCGCCGCCAATGGCGGTCTGCTCGAGGATCACGGCCAGGCGGTGTGCGATTTGGAAGCCGCCATGGCGCTGCCCGGCCGGCACAATTGGCAAAACGCGGCGGCCGCCTATGCCGCCACGCGGGCGCTTGGAATCGATCCCGAAATCATCGCCCGGGCGCTGCTCAGCTTCCCCGGCCTGGCCCACCGCATGGAACACATCGCGGCCATCGACGGCGTCCAGTTCGTCAACGACAGCAAGGCGACCAATGGCGATGCGGCGGCGCGTGCCTTGGCCTGCTATAGCCCGATCTATTGGATCGCCGGTGGGCGCAACAAATCGAATGGCCTGAAGGCGCTGCAATCCAGTTTTCGCCGCATCGCCCACGCCTTCCTGATCGGTGAGGCCGAGCAGACATTTGCCGATGAGCTCGATGGACGGGTGAACTTCAGCCGCTGCGGCACGCTCAGCAATGCGCTCGACGCGGCGGCGGCACAGGCCTGCGCCGATGGCCGGCCCGGCGCCGTGGTCCTGTTCTCGCCGGCCTGCGCCTCGTTCGACCAGTTTGCCGATTTCGAGGCACGCGGCGAATCCTTCCGCGAGATGGTTCTCAATCTGGAACGGCGCCATGCCGAACAGGCGCGGCGGCATTGTGCCTGATGACAAGTTTCTCGCGCACAGATGCTTCGATCCTGGGCCGCTGGTGGTGGACCCTGGATCGCTGGGCATTGCTGGTTCTGACGTTGTTGTTTGCTGTCGGCGCCATCCTAACGGTGGCGGCGAGCCCGGGTGCGGCCGAGCGCATCGGCCTCGAGCCATTCTATTTCGTGCGCCATCAATTCGTCTTCATGGCGCCGGCGATGCTGATCATGTTAGCCGTCTCGCTGCTCTCGCCGCGCGGTGTACGCCGCCTCGCGACAGTGATCTTTGCCGGCGGTCTAGCCCTCGTCGTGGCGACACACTTCGCCGGTATCGAGATCAAGGGCGCGAGCCGTTGGCTGTCGCTCGCCGGCTTCACCTTTCAGCCCTCCGAATTCGTCAAACCGTGTTTCGCCGTGGTCGCCGCCTGGATGTTCGCAGAGTATCGCGAAGCTCAGAAATTTCCCGGCCGCGCCATCGCCAGCGCGCTGCTGCTGATCGTCGTCGCCCTGTTGCTGATGCAGCCGGATTTCGGCATGGCCGTGACCGTGACCGCCGTCTGGTTCGTGCAGATCTTCCTCGCCGGCCTCTCGCTCTGGTGGGTCGGCCTGGCGGCGGTGCTGACACTGGGTGCGGTGACGGCGGCCTACAGCGTCTTCCCCCATGTCGCCAAACGCATCGATCTCTTCATCGACCCGGCCTCGGGCGATTCCTATCAGGTCTCAACCTCGCTGAAAGCCTTCCAACAGGGCGGCCTCCTCGGGCGTGGCCCGGGCGAAGGTATCGTCAAAGGCTATCTGCCGGACGCCCATACGGACTTCATCTTCGCTGTGGCGGCCGAGGAATTCGGCATGTTGGCGGCCCTGGCCATCGTCGGCCTGTTCTTCTTCATCGTCTTGCGCGGCCTCACTCGGGTGGTGCACGAGGCCGATCTGTTTGTCCTCCTGGCGGTCGCCGGCCTGTTAACCCAGTTCGGCCTGCAGGCGCTGATCAATATGGGCGTCACCGTGCAATTGCTGCCGGCCAAGGGCATGACACTGCCGTTCATCAGTTACGGCGGCTCGTCGCTGATCGCCAGCTCCCTCGGCATGGGCATGGTGCTAGCGCTGACCCGCAGCGGCTACCGCGACAAGGCCTCGGCGACATGAGCACAAACCTGCACAGCCAATCGCCCATCGTGCTCGCCGCCGGCGGCACGGGCGGACACGTCTTTCCGGCGCAAGCCGTGGCGACGGAGCTCGCCGCCCGCGGTCGGCGCCTGGTGCTGATCACCGACCGGCGCGGTACGAATTATGGCGGCGCGTTGGCGGATATCGAGAGTCACAGCATCCAGGCCGGCACCCCGCTCGCCCGCGGACCCCTGGCGCGCGGTATGGGTGTTGTAAAATTGCTGTTGGGCGTGCGCGAGGCAGGCCGCTTGCTGCGCCGCCTCGAGCCCGCCGCGGTGATCGGCTTTGGCGGCTATCCTTCCGTCCCGGCCATGATCGCCGCCAGCCGGAGCGGCCTGGCAACGGCTATTCACGAACAGAACGCAGTGCTCGGGCGCGCCAACCGGCTGCTGGCATCGCGCGTGCAGCAGATCGCCACCTCTTTTGAATACACCAGCGCTATTTCCCCGGCGAACCGCGCCAAGATCACGCATACCGGCAATCCGGTGCGGCGCGCCATTATCGAAATCGCCAGCCGCGCCTACCCAAATCCGCAAGCCAACGGCCCATTACACCTTCTCATTACCGGCGGCAGCCAGGGCGCCAGGGCTTTCGCCGAGTTGGTACCGGCGGCGCTCGCACTGTTGAGCCCGGACATTCGCACACGCTTGTCTGTTGCCCAACATTGCCGCCCGGAAAATCTCGATCAGGTGCGTGCCCATTACCAGGGTAGCGGTATCCGCGCCGAGGTCTCGACATTCTTCGAGGATCTGCCGGCGCGTTTGGAAACGGCGCATCTGGTCGTCTGCCGGGCTGGTGCCTCGACGGTGGCTGAACTGGCCGCCGCCGGCCGGCCCGCCATTCTCATCCCCTATCCCTCTGCCACCGATGATCATCAAAGCGCCAACAGCCGGGCGCTCGCAAGTGCCGGCGGCGCCGTCATGTTGCACGAAGCCGAGACCAGCGCGGCGCGCCTGGCCGAGCATTTGAACAATTTCCTCGCGGCACCTGAGGTGCTGGCCAAATCCGCCCAGGCGGCACGCGACATCGGGCGGCCGGGCGCCGGCCAGGCGCTCGCCGATCTGGTCGAAAGCCTGATCCCGGCCAATGGCGATCCGGCGAACGGCGATCCGAACAAGACGGCGCGGAGGCAGGCGGCATGAAAGCGCTCCCGCTCTCCATCGGCGCCATTCACTTTGTCGGCATCGGCGGCATCGGCATGAGCGGCATCGCCGAGGTCATGCACAATCTCGGCTACACCGTGCAGGGCAGCGATCTCTCCGAAAATCCGAATGTGCGCCGCCTGCGCGGTCTCGGCATGCATATTACCATCGGCCATGATGCGGCGGCTCTCGGCGACGCCCAGGTGGTGGTGATTTCCTCCGCCGTAAAAGCGGATAATGTAGAGGCCGCCGCAGCGCGCCAACAGTTCATCCCGGTCGTCCGCCGCGCCGAAATGCTGGCCGAGTTGATGCGCCTCAAATGGTCCATCGCGGTGGCCGGAACGCACGGGAAGACCACCACCACTTCCATGATCGCCGCCCTCCTCGACGGCGCCGATCTCGACCCGACGGTGATCAATGGCGGCATCATCAACGCCTACGGCACCAATGCGCGCCTCGGCGCCGGCGAATGGATGGTGGTCGAGGCGGACGAATCGGACGGCAGCTTCGTCAAGCTGCCCGCCACAGTCGCCGTGGTCACCAATATCAATCCCGAGCACATGGAATTTTACGGCGACTTCGACGCCGTCCGCGATGCCTACCGCACCTTCCTGGAAAATCTGCCGTTCTACGGCTTTGCCGCGCTCTGCCTCGATCATGCCGAAGTCCAGGCGCTGGTCGGTCGCGTGTCAGACCGCCGCATCGTCACCTACGGCATGAGCCCGCAAGCTGAAGTGCGCGCCTTCGATGTGCGCACGGACGCGCTCGGCTCGCTCTTCAGTGTGGAATTTTCCGACCGCCAAAGCGGCACCAGCCGACTCCTCGAAGATTTGCGCCTGCCGATGCTAGGCGCCCACAATGTGCAGAACGCGCTCGCCGCCATCGCCGTCGGGCGCGAAATGGAACTGTCAGACGACACGATTCACACCGCGCTCGGCGGGTTCAAGGGCGTCAAGCGGCGCTTTACCAAAACCGGCGTGATCGACGGCATCACAATTATCGACGATTACGGCCACCATCCAGTGGAAATTTCCGCCGTTCTCAAATCCGCCCGCGACGCCTATGACGGGCGCATCATCGCCGTCGTGCAGCCCCATCGCTATACACGACTCAGG
>JAPYQV010000543.1 GCA_029937205.1 Alphaproteobacteria bacterium | reverse complement strand
GGTCGAGCAGTTCGGCAGTGGCTTTGTGGCGATCAATCCAAACTCAAAAATTCCCGCCCTGCTCGACCAGAGCACCACGCCGCCGACCCGCGTCTTCGAATCAGGCGCGATTTTGTTGTACCTGGCGGAAAAATTCGACGCGTTTGTTCCCACCGAACCGTCAGCCCGCGCGGAATGTATGTCATGGCTGTTTTGGCAAATGGGCTCAGCACCCTATCTCGGCGGCGGCTTCGGACATTTCTATGCCTATGCGCCGGAGAAGTTCGAGTACCCGATCAACCGCTACACTATGGAAGTAAAACGCCAGCTCGATGTGCTCGACAAGAACCTGTCGGAGCGCCGTTATCTATGCGGCGACGACTACAACATCGCCGATATCGCGACCTACGCATGGTACGGAAATCAGGTGCTCAACGATTCCTACAAAGCGGGCGAATTCCTCGATGCCGCGTCTTACAAACATGTCGTCCGGTGGGCGTCAGAGATAGAAGAGCGCCCGGCGGTTCAGCGCGGCCGGCGGGTCAACAAAACATGGGGGCCGGAAGAAGAGCGTGTCCCCGAGCGCCACGCCGCCAGCGACTTGGATGGCGGCGCACCCTAAGCGGTGATTTACGCCAATAATTTGAGGCTTTAATTCAGACCGCGCCGGCCGCGCACCGTCGCCGCCATATCTTGCGCAACTCGCCTTCGAGGTCCGAGATAAACTTGGCGCCATCGCACAGATTTGACTTCGCCATCCTGTCCCGCAGGCCGGCACGCAACCGTGTGAGGGCAGGAATATCGTTGGCCCAGCGGACGGCGAGCGCAATATATTCACGGCCGGAGGCGGCAATGAAATCGCTGAGCCCGGCATGGGTCAAGTGACTGGCGGAATGGCGCCCCTGCGGCAGTTCGCCCGGCCAGGTGATGACCGGCACACCCTGCCATAGTGCCTCACACGTCGTCAGACCGCCGCTATAGGGAAACGGATCAAGCGCGATGTCCACTTCGCCGTAACCGGCGAGAAGCTCAGCGTGGGGCGAACGGCCTTGAAGTTCCACACGCTGCCGGGAAACGCCCGCCGCCTCGAATTTATCCATCAGGCGCTGGCGCGTCGGGCGATCATCCAGGGCCACGGTTTTCACCAGCAGGCGCGCGTCCGGCACGGCGTGAAGTATTTCGGCCCAGAGCGCGATCACGCGATCATTGATCTTGGAAATATTGTTGAAGCAACCGAATGTCAGGCGCCCGCTGCGCTGCGCCGGCGGAGCTTGTAGCGCCGACGCATAGTCGGGCGGCCGGTAACAGGCGTAGCCGTGCGGCATGCGAATGAGCTTTTCCATATAGAATTCCTCGGCGCCAGGGCGCGCGTGAATTCTGTCGGTGATCAAATAGTCCAGCTCTGATAGGCCGCGGCCATTGACGCCGGCCGTCGCGCCAGCGCCAGCAAGCGGTTCTCTGCCTGGTGGCCGGTCAACTCGATCAGGATATCAATCCGATCGCGGCGTACCAGTGCGGCGAAGTCGTCATCGTTAAAACCGAAGATTTCACGCCATTCAGAGGCGCTGTGGCGCAAGCGCGTTGTCACATCGTCGGTCTTTGTGGCGTTTGCATAGCACACCATTTCAAAGCGCGATCGATCATGGTGTGATAAGACGGGCTCGAGAAAAAATCCCACTGGGTGGGTGTGGAAGTCGGGCGACACAAAACCGATACGCAGCGGCCGCTCGGCATCGCCAGCGGCCGGAATTTCCGGCAATTTCGTCACCTGAGCCTCGTGCAGGTCCGCCCATCGACGGTGTTCGAAAAAGAGTTCCGCTGCCGTCGTCCGTGCATCATAGGGCAAGCTGAACAACAGATTGCTGTGCGCCTGGTTGAACGCCGGATCGATCTCGATGGCGCGACGGAAACTGGTCATTGCGGCTGCCAGGCGCCCCTGATCCATCAACGCGGCGCCAAGATTGCCATGCGCTACGGTGCTGTCGGGGTCCAATTCCAGAGCCCTTCGGCAAGCGCCCACGGCATCCTCCAACTTGCCCTGATCCATCAGCGCGGTGGCGAGATTATTGTGCGCCAGAGAATAGTCGGGACGAATTTCCAGGGCCTTGTGAAACGCCGCAACCGCTGCGTCCAACTTGCCTTGATCTTTGAGCGCATTGCCGAGATTGTTGTGCGCCTGGGCATAACCGGGCTTCAGCGTAAGGGCTTTGCGAAACTCCCGCACGGCACCGTCCAAATTACCTCTGTCCAGGAGCACAGCGCCGAGATTATTGTGCGTCACGGCGATGTCGGGTGCCAACTTCAGGGCGCTTGCCAGGGCTGCTTCGGCATCGTCCAATTTGCCCAGTTTGCGGAGTGTATTGCCG
>JAPYQV010000036.1 GCA_029937205.1 Alphaproteobacteria bacterium | reverse complement strand
GACTACGGGCACGCCGCGCATGTTCCAATTTACCGCGCGCGCGAACAGGGCGCGCACGACACCCTTGTGGCAGACCGCATTAACCGGTTTTCCGGCTGCCGCGATAGTGCACAGCCAGGGGGCGAGCCGCGCCTGCAACTGGCGCGGGCTTTCGCCGCCGGGCGCGGAAAAATCCAGGCCGCGCGCTTCGACTTCGGTCATATGCTTCGGGTCATTGAGGCGCATTTCATCGAGCGTACGGCCTTCCCACTCGCCCCAATCCATTTCGACCAGACGTGGCTCGCAGGTAAATCGATTGGCGCCCAACGCCCGTGCCGTTTGCACTGCACGCAACAACGGGCTGGTGATCCATTGGCCGTCGGTATAGGCATCGGGCAGGCGCCAGCCCGCCACTTCGGCGCGACCCTTGGCGCTGAGCGCGATATCACTATGGCCCTGCAGGCGGCGTTTTTCGTTCCACCCGGTTGTGGCGTGGCGGATCATCACCAGACGGGTCATGCGGGCGCGCCCGCGCGGATATCTTGCGCTGTTGCCAGGGCATTATTCAGCGCCGCGACGGCGGTCTTCATGCCGTGTTTATTCTGCGCCCGTTTTGCTGCGGCCATGGCCATGATACTCCTGCGTTCGCTGTCGCGGGTCAGTTCGACCACCGCCTCGGCGAAGTCGACATCGTCCCACGGGCCAATCAGTATGCCGGTTTCGCCGCCCTCGACAATCTCCGAGACGCCGCGCCAGTTGCCGGCCACGACCGGCAGGCCGGCCGCCGCCGCCTCGAGAAATATCATGCCATAGGCTTCGTTCACCGCCGGCCAGACCAATACATCCGCGGCGGCGTAAAAGGCGGGCAGATTTTCGGGCGCCTGCTCGCCGGCAATAAATACATATTCGTCGCCGATCGGCCGCAAGGCGGCTTCGACGGTTGTGCGCGCCGGGCCATCGCCGACGACGAGCAACTGCCAGGGCGGATCGGCGATCAGATTGAGGGCGCGCCCGAGCAGGCGGTAGGAAGCGAGCTTGTCGCCCGGGCGCATCATGGCAACGGCGAGCAGCCACGGCCGGCCCGGGTCGAGGCCATATTGCCGGGCGATGGATTGGCGATGGTCATCGCGCCCGCCCTGCGCCGCACGGTAGGGCGCGGCATCGAGAAAGGGCGCGATGCGGTGCAGACAGGCCATGTGTCTGACGATCGGTCCGAGCGCCTCTTCGTCCTCCGGGGTAAAAGAGAGAATGGCGTCGGCGCGCGCGATGGCACGCAGCGACGCTTCCAGTCCGGCGGCGTAAGGTCCACCTGATTGTTTGCGAGCATAGGAGGCCTCGGCAACCACGTAGGGGATGTCGAGGGCGGCGCTCACTGCCGGGCCAAACCAATCCGGCGCCTTGTGGTAGAGGTGGTAGGAAAACCACAGATCAGGCCGTCCCGGCGCGTCTTGCGTTGACCACTCTGCAATCAATCCGGCCGCGATTTCTTCGCCTTGTTGCGCCAGTTGTCGCTGTTTTGCGCGATCTCCCGTGCCCTCATAGGCGCGAAAATCGGAGGCCAGAAAAACATCATGGCCGGCAGCTTCCAGGGCGCGCCACAGCAATTGCGCCACCCGCCGGTCGCCCGAGGGCGCCGGGTGGCTAGGCGCTTTCATCGGCGCGTAGAAGGCGATGCGCATGGCCTAACCTGCCTGGTCCGTTGTTGGCGCTGGTGCGAGTCCAAAGCGCACGGCGAGCCCTTCGATACACGGATCGAGGGCAAATTTATGCCGCACAATTTCCTGTCCGGCGGCGCCGAGGCGCCCGCGCAAGGGGGCATCGGAGATCAGGCGCTCAAGCGCTCGGGCGGCAGCATCGATATCGCGTGGCGCAATGAGCAAACCGTTGTTCTCGTGCGCGATCAGCTCCGGAATGGCGGATATGCTTGTGGCCAGTACTGCCAGGCCCTGGGATTGCGCCTCCATCAAAACGTTGGGCAGCCCGTCGCGATCGCCGTCGACCGCCTCGCGGCTCATCAGTGCGAAGAGATCGGCGCGGCGGTAAGCGGCGCGCACCGCTTCCTGCGCCTGGGCGCCGGGGAAGGTACAGCGTGCGGCAATGCCGTGGCGCTGTGCGATCTCTTCCAGGCGGCCCTGCAAAGGGCCGCCGCCAACATGCTCGAAGCGCCAATGCAAATTCTGCGGCAGGCGCGCCAGGGCGGCGAGCAGATCGTCGTGACCCTTTTTCTCCACCGCCCGGCCGACCGAAAGAATAACCACCGGGTCTCCGGAGTCTGTGCCGTCGCGCTCCGCGCGGGCTGTGTCCGGCGGTGGAAATCGCGCTAAATCGAGGCCGTGATAGGCCAGTTGCACGCGTTCCGGCGGCGCCATTGTGGATAGATGCTCGAGATTGGCCTTGGTGCAGGTCACGGCCCAGGCGCAATCGGCCAATTTCTCTGAAATATCCCAGCGCTCGGAAGTCCAAATATCCTTGGCGTGAGCGGAACAGCTCCACGGGTGGCCGCGCAATTGCGCGGCATAGCGGGTGACGGAGGCCGGCGTGTGCAGGAAATGGGCGTGTAAATGGGTGATATCGGGCGCCAGTTCATGGGCCAGCACCAGCGCCTGGCCGAAGCGGCGAATGCGGTTGCGCGTGCGGTCGCGGGCGAAATCGCGGCGCCAGCCACGGCGCGCGGCGAGATAACCCGGCGAATGACGGAGCGCGCGCCAGGCGCGCAGTACACGCGCCGGCTCGTGGTGCAAGTATTCCGGCAGATACACCACCGGTGCGTTGATTTCCTCGTGCACCGGGTGGCGCGCGCGGTCTGTCGGATGGCGCAATGAATAGAGACGAATATCGAGGCCGCGCTTCTCCAGCGCCCGAATTTCCTGCGCGATGAAGGTCTCGGAGAGCCGGGGATAGCCTTTCAGCACGAATGCGACGGCACCGCTCATGGCGCGTTTCGCGCCGCGCGCATTTCGCTAGAACTATGGAATCGCAAGCATTTCATGAACGCACTGTTTACCGCAGGGAGCCAGTATACTAACTTATGTCGCCAAATCCGAGGGGAACAAAAGCGAGCGCCTGTCCGTATGGACAAAAATATTTACAAATTTATCTTCAAGCACACCAAGGGGCAGCAGATCTACATCCTCTTGGTGACCATTTGCTCGATGCCGTTTTACTATGCTTCGCTTGATATACCCAAGCTGATCATTAACTCGGCGCTGAGAGTGGATGACCCGGCTATTCAGGGCGATGAGTTTCCTCGCCCTCTGACAATTCTCGGCATCGATCTCATGGATGTGAGCCAGTACACGCTGCTTGGCGCGCTCTGCGTTATTTTTCTGTTCCTGGTGCTGGTGAATGGCGGCTTCAAGATGTACATCAACATCTATAAAGGCCGCATGGGCGAGCGTATGCTGCGTCGCCTGCGTTATCTGCTCTATTCGCGAATCCTGCGCTTTCCCCTGTCGCATTTCCGCAAGGTCTCCCAAGGCGAACTGATCCCGATGATTACCGCCGAGGTCGAGCCGCTGGGCGGTTTTATCGGCGATGCCTTTGCCGTTCCGGCGCTGCAGGGCGGTCTGCTGATGACCGCGATCTTTTATATTTTCTCGCAAGATCCGATGATGGGAGTGGCCTCGATCCTGCTCTATCCGATTCAGGGCTACATTATCCCGAAGCTGCAAAAGAAAGTGAATATGCTCGGCAAGGCGCGCGTGCGCGAGGTCCGCAGGCTGTCCGAAAAGATCGGCGAATCGGTTTCCGGCATCCAGGAAATTCACGCCAACGATACAGCGCAGTATGAACTGGCGGATTTTTCCCAGCGCCTCGGCACGATCTTCAATATTCGTTTCCAAATCTACAACAAGAAATTCTTTATCAAGTTTATCAACAATCTGCTGGCCCAACTGACGCCGTTCTTTTTCTTCTCGATCGGCGGTTATCTGGTGATTGAGAATAAAATTTCCCTCGGCGCCCTGGTCGCCGTCTTGGCTGCCTATAAGGATCTCTCGCCGCCCTGGAAGGCGCTCCTGACCTATTATCAAATTCAAGCCGATTCACGCATCAAATATGATCAAGTGATCAGCCAATTCGAGCCCCAGGGCCTGATGGACGAAGGCAAGCAATATGCCGATGCGGATGAGTTCGAAACATTTGAGGGTGAGACGGCGGCGGCCAATTTGAGCCTGCAGGACGAAGATCAGGTGACCATCGTCAATGGCGTGAATTTCAAATTTCCGGTGTCGGATCACGTCGCCATTGTCGGCAGTTCGAGCAGCGGAAAGGAAGAGTTGATGCTCATGCTGGCGCGCTTGATCGAGCCGACCGGCGGGCGTCTGAACACCGGTGGCACGGAAATGAGCGAATTGCCGGAAGCGGTGACCGGCCGGCGCATCAGTTTCGTCGGGCAGAACGCCTATATCTTCTCGTCGAGCCTAAAGGAAAATCTCCTCTATGGCCTCAAACATCGCCCGAACGGACTGAGGGAAGAGTCCGATGCGGCAGAGGGGAAAACGCCGGAGGAAATGTCGGAGGTCGACGAGGCGGAAGGGAAGAAACCAAAGAAGAAGAATAAAAAGAAGCATAAAATCGCCGGCAGGGCTGATTTAGCCGGCGCCAGCGACGGTACGGAGAGCCCCTCGATGCGGCGTCATTTCCTCACGGAATCGGGCCGCGCCGGCAATTCCACGAACGATATATTCGGCGATTGGGTGGACTACAAATCTGCTGGCGTCGGCAGTTCGAACGGCGTTGTTGCGGCGGCACTCAAATCGATCGAAATCGCCGATATGGCGGAGGATGTTTACCAATACGGCATGCGTGGCTCGCTCGACCCGGCGGTGAGCGGCGAGGCCGCCGGGCGCATTCTGAAGGCACGCATCGCCCTGATGGCGCGCCTGCACGAGCCGGCCTATGCCGATCTGGTCGAGCCGTTCGACCGCGCGACCTATAATATGAATGCGACCTTGGCGGAAAATCTGATCTTTGGGAATCCGGTGGGCGATGCTTTCGATATCGAAAGGCTGGCCGAAAATTCCTATGTCCTGGAAGTTCTGAAAAAAGCCGATTTGATCGAAGATTTACTGACCTGCGGCCACCAACTCACCGCGACCATGATCGAACTCTTTGCCGATTTGCCGCCGGATCATGAATTGTTCCAACGCTTCAGCTTTATCAGCGCCGACGATTTGCCCGAGTATCAGGTGCTGGTGACCCACACCGATAAAGAAAAACTCGACGAGTTGGGCGAAGAAGACCGAACCCGCCTGATGTCGCTGCCGTTCAAGCTCATTCCGGCGCGCCACCGGCTCGGCCTGATCGACGAAGCCATGCAGGCCAAGATTCTCGAGGCGCGGCGCATTTTCCATGAAGATTTACCGGAAGACTTGAAAAATTCGATCGAGATGTTCGACCATGAAAAATACAATTCGGCGGCCACGCTGCAGGATAACATCCTGTTCGGTAAAGTGGCTTACGGTCAGGCTCAGGCGGCGGAGAAAATCGGCGAACTGGTCTCCGAGGTGGTCGATGTGCAGGATCTGCGCGCCACCGTCATGGAGGTCGGGCTCGATTACCAGGCGGGAATCGCCGGCTCGCGTCTCTCCGCCACCCAGCGTCAGAAACTCGCCATCGCGCGCGCGGTGATGAAACGCCCCGATGTGATCATATTGTCAGAGGCCACGGTGACCCTCGAAGTTGCCGCTCAGGCGCGCATTCTCGAAAATATTTTACAGGAATTCTCCGGCAAGGGCGTTGTTTGGTCGCTTCACCGGGCCAGCGATTCCGAGCGATTTGCCCAAATATTGGTGATGAAGAATGGCCGGGTGGTGGAGAATGGCGATTATGCGGCGGTGAACCAGGACGGTACGGCATTCAAGGAATTATTGGATAACGAGTAACTAGGCTGTAAAATTTATCATTAGCCTCTTGGGCTCGCGCGGTTTCGACCCGATATAAAAGGATTAGCCGTTTGCGAGCTAGGAAGGATTCAGGACAAAGCAATGGCCACGGATCTTCAACAGGACGTCGATCTTCTTAGAAACGTCCCGCTTTTTCGCAATCTCGACGCGGCGAAGCTCAAGCTGCTGGCCTTTACCAGCGAGCGCCTCACCTATGGCGCCGGCGACAGTCTTTTCTTCCAGGGCGATTCGGGCGATTCCGCCTATGTCATCGTCGAGGGCGAGGCGGACATCATCATCAACACGCCGAGCGGTCCGATCACGGTGGCGACGGTCAAGCAGAACGATTGGGTCGGCGAAATCGCCATTCTTTGCGATGTACCGCGAACCGCTACCATCACGGCGAAAAGTAAGCTCACCACTTTGCGTATATCCAAGGACGTCTTCTGCCAACTCATCATGCAGTTTCCGCAAATGTCCGTCGAGGTTATGCGCGAACTGGCCTTCCGCCTGGAGCGCACCAATCGTCAGCTGCAAGAGGCGGTCGGTAAATTGAGGGACGCCGGGGCCGCCTAGCAGACGGCCCGTTAGCGGCGCGCCAACATTCTCAACATTAGCCATTATTTTCATCGCATCATGAGCAGACTCGACAGCTTTATTCGCCGCGCCCAGGCGCAGCGCGCGTGTCTCAAGGATGCGGTGCGGCGTACCGCGCATCTTGAGGGGCCGGCGATCGAACTGGGCCTGGGCAACGGCCGCACCTATGACCATCTGCGCCGCCTTCTGCCCGAGCGCGAAATTTTCGTCTTCGAGCGACGCGTTGCTGCCCATCCCGATTGCGTGCCGGATGAGGCGCATCTGTTGCTTGGCGATTTCCGAGAAACCATTCCCGGCGCCCTGGCGCGCCTCAGTGCGCCGGCCGTTCTACTGCACGGCGATGTGGGCAGCGGCGATAGGGCGAAAACCGCCACCCTTGCGGTGTGGCTCGGGCCGGCGCTACGGCCCATGTTGGCACCGGGCGCCGTGGTGGTGTGCGATCAGAAATTGAAAGACGCCGGTCTCGAGCCTCTGGACTTGCCGTCAGCCGTAGAGGCGGGGCGCTATTTCATGTACCAGGTGATCGGATAGTTTCACCTGTAACCAATTGCGGGCGCCGTTCAACTGCGCCAGAACGGCTTGCCGGTTTCGCGCAGGACCTCATCGCGGCTGGTGCCGGCATCTTTCAGCATGCGTTCGTCGAGACCGGCCAGTTCGCGCCGGTCATTGATGCGCGTCTGCCAAAGATAGAATGAGTCGAAAATCCGCCTGGCCATGGCAAGGATCGACCGCTGGCGCTTCGCCAGCGCTGCCTCAGAGTGTGTGTTGCTGCTCTTGATCTGCTGAATGTGGCTCATTTTCCCATTCCTTCCCGCGCCTGACGCGCGTCTGCATGACGTATGAGATACGGCCGAACGATTGCCTGCACAAACGATAAGAATTCATGGATAGATAAATAATTCTAATGTATAATTTGGAATGCTCCGCAAAATACCACCATTAAACGCCATACGTGCGTTCGAAGCCGCCGCCCGGCATCTTAGTTTTACTCATGCAGCGAATGAGTTGAACGTGACCCAGGCGGCGGTCAGTCACCAGGTCAAGGCGCTCGAGCAATGGCTCGGCCTGCCGCTCTTCCGCCGCCTCAACCGGGCCGTCAGCTTAACCGAGGAAGGTGCCGCCTATCTGCCTGAGGTCAGCCTGGCTCTGGATGGATTGGCGAGCGCCACGTCGCGCCTGTTGCGCACCGGAGATTCGCGCTCGCTCACGGTGACCACGCTTGATTCCTTTGCCGCCCAGTGGCTGATGCCGCGCCTCAAGCATTTTCGCGCGCTCTATCCAGAGATCGATGTGCGTATTTTGCCGTCCGATGCGCCGGTGGATTTCAACCGCCATGATGTGGACATGGCGATCCGTTACGGTTGCGGATCCTGGCCCGGCCTGGTTGCGACAAAATTGATGACGGAAGAAATTTTCCCGGTGTGCAGTCCGGCCCTGATGCGCGGGCCGCATCCCTTGCGGATACCGGGCGATTTGATCCATCACACGCTGCTGCACGATGACATGTGCTTTGAGCATGGTGATGTGGATTGGCGTACCTGGTTGCGCACGGTTGGCGCCGACGATGCCGTTGACAGCGATCGTGGGCCGTTTTTCGGCCACTCCTATCTGGTGATCCAGGCGGCCATCGATGGTCAAGGTGTCGCCTTGGGCCGTGGCGTGTTGGTGACCGACGCCATGTCGGACGGCAGCCTCGTCCGGCCGTTTGATTCAGCCGGCATTCCGATCGAATATGCGTACTATATCGTCCATCCCGAAGATGCCATGCAGCGTCCTTCCGTCGCCGCGTTCAGCGATTGGCTGACGGAGGAAGCGCGCGTCAGTCAGGAGAACAGCAATGTCGAATACACCGCCTTTGTCGAAAGCATCGAAAATTCAGAAGATGGGGGAGGTTGACGGATTTACCGTCTCGCGGGCGCGCGATGGCGGTTTCGAGGGCGGCGGCCTCAGACAGAAGTTCGAATATCGCGATCTCGGCATTGCCGCCGCCACCGATGGCCGCTTCCATGCCCAGGTGATCCGTATCGGCGGCACCGGACAACAGCTCGCTGCCGAGCATTGGCATACACTCAATTTCCAGCTCGTCTACATCCTCCAGGGCTGGATCGCGTTCGATTATGAGGGCGTCGGCGAAGTGCGCCTCGAAGCCGGAGACTGCGTCAATCAGCCGCCCGGCATCCACCATGCGGTGCTCGGCCATTCGGACAATCTCGAACTGCTCGAAGTCACCAGCCCGGCGGATTTCGCCACAGACGAAATTTAGCTGTCGAAATTTAGCTGTTGAAGTTTAGCTGCTGCCAGCCTGCATAACGGCCAGGTTGGCGCGCAGGCTGTCGGTAACGGTCAAGGCGGCTTCGAGGGCGCGCAATCCGTCTTCGCCGCTCACTGCCGGTGGCGTGCCGTCGAGAACGGCGGCGATGAACGCTTCGACCTCGCGTTCGAGCTCGTCCACTTCCTCGTAGCTCTCCTCTTCCATGTCGACGTCGGAAAAACCACCGATGGGTCCGGCGCTTTTCTTTTCGACGATGCGGGTTTTGCGCTTGTCAAAATCGATCGCGATATAGGCGTCGGGCTGGAAGATGCGCATCTGGCGTTCGGTTTTCAGGCTGATGCGGCTGGCGGTGATGTTGGCGATACAGCCATTGGCAAACTTCACCCGCGCGTTGGCGATATCTTCCGAATCGGAAAACACCGGCGCGCCGGCAGCATCGATCGAGACGATCGGCGCCCGCACCAGGGAAAGAATGAAATCGAGATCGTGAATCATCAAATCGAGAATTACGCTGACGTCGGTGCCGCGCGGCTTGAACGGTGCGATGCGCAGGCTCTCGATGAACAGCGGATTGTTCAGGCGCTGGCGGAGAAATTCTGCGGCGCCGGAGAAGCGCGGTAAATGGCCAATCTGAAAAACCAATTTTTTGTTCTCAGCCAGCGCGATGAGCTGTTCCGCGTCATCCAGATTGTCGGCGATGGGTTTCTCCAGCAGCACATGGACGCCAGCTTCGAGAAAACAGCTCGCCACCTCGAAATGCGCCCGCGTCGGCACGGCAATGGAGACCGCATCCACCTGCCCCAGCATCGCGCGATAATCGACAAAGCCGGTGGCGCCATGGGCTGCTGCCACCTCTTGCGCTCGCGCGCCGTCGCTGTCGGCTACCGCGACCAGGTCGGCGCGCGGTGAGCCCGCCGCTTTAGCAGCGTGGAACTTGCCGAAATGGCCGACCCCGACCACGCCGATTTTCAACTTCTCCGCCAAGTTATTCGTCTCCTATTTTCCTTGCCTGCCCGAGCAGGTTATATATCCCGTCAACAGAAACCTTGTGAACAGGAGAGGTTAGTCCCTTGACCGATGCCCCGCTGAACGACCAGGAATTATCGCTGCTGTGCGAGATCGACACACCCACAATCTGCAATGCGCTGGAAATTGTTTCGCCCGAGCGGCGCGCGGTTGGCTTCACCGTGAGCCATCTCCATTGCGCTTTTCCGGCGTTGCCGCCGATGGTCGGCTATGCCCGCACGGCGCGGGTGCGCGCTGCCGCACAGCCCGGTGCCGGCAATGCGGATCAGACCACGGCGCGGCTTGGCTATTATCGCTATATTGCGGAAGCGCCCGGCCCGACCGTCATGGTGATCGAGGATATCGACACACCGCCCGGCTTCGGCTCGTGGTGGGGCGAGGTGCATTCCAATGTGCACAAGGCGCTAGGCGCGCTCGGCGTCGTCACCTCGGGCTCGGTGCGCGATCTCGATATGATCGCCGAGGGCTTTCAACTGCTGTCAGAATCCGTCAGCCCGAGCCACGCCTGGGTGCATCTGGTCGATTGCGGCGGCGAGGTCAACGTCCATGGCATGGTCACGAATTCGGGCGACCTGATCCACGCCGACCGCCACGGCGCCGTCATCATCCCGCACGACGTGGCGCGCCAGGTCCCGGCCGCCGCCGAACTCTGCATGCGCCGCGAAAAGCCGATTCTGGACGCCTGTAAGAGCGGCGATTTCTCGGTCGAGCTTATTGAAAAAGCGCTCAACGAGGCCGGCGAGATTCATTAGCTTGATATTGGCGCGCGCTGGGCCGTGCTCACTCCGCAGCTTCAGGTAGCCTCAGCAGCTTCTCCAGGTCGTAAAAATCCGCGAATTTTTGTTTCGCTTCATCGTCGCGTTCTTCCAGCCATGCTTTACCATCGCGTTCTGCCTGGGCAATTTGCTCGGGCGACATCAACTCGTTGTGGCCCCTCAACGCTTGCCGCGCCTTGTCATCACCACCGGCGGCGGCCAGCCTCAGCCAACGATGCGCCAAGACTAAATCGCGCTCGATGCCCTTGCCGTGCATGCGCATGTATCCCAGCCGGAGTTGTCCCGGCGTATGGCTGGCGTCGGCTGCCTGCAGGTACCAGCGGGCCGCTTCCACCACATCCTTGGCGACACCCATTCCGTCCACATACATATCGCCAATAAAGGTATAGGCACGCACATACCCTTGATCCGCCGACTTGCGTAGCCAATACATGGCCTTGATATAATCCCACTCTACTCCTAATCCGATAAAATACAGGCCGCCGATATCAAATTGCGCAAAGTGATTACCGTTTTGTGCGGATGGCAAAAGCAATTCATAGGCCATTTCATAGGTTGGCGTGCCCAATACGCCCTTGTCATGGTTCGGGTCGCACATTAGGGCAATCATATATAAGCTGCCGAGGCTGAATTGAGCGCTGATATCGCCCCGCCTGGCCAGATACTCCACTCTCTCGAACTTTGCGCTGCGATCCCAGCCGGGTAACTGGTCGAGTTTTTCCTCCCAGCAGGACGAAGACGCGTTCGAACTGTTCGGGACGAGCAGAATAAGGGCCAACCCGGCGGCACACAGGAGCCGGCACACCAAATGCAATCCAATCGATCCGGCCGGTCCCGTCACGGCGCACACCTTTCAACGCATCATCAATACGCGGCGACAGCTTAACACCGCGCCGCTGCACCTTAAATTGATAAATGTGGTTTTGAAATCAACTCTGTTGCGCCGAGCCGCTCAGAGGATTTTTCCGAACATGCCGAAAGCGCCACGCCGGCCGTGACACAGAATTGGCGGTAAATCCGGGCCGGGCTATTTGCCCGTGCGTAGGTTGCGTAGATTACCCGGCGAGATTAAATCCCTGAGCAATTCCATTCGCCCCGCATCGACCGCTTCTTTTCGTGCCCGTTCCATTGCTTGTTCGACCGCTTCTCGGCGGCGAAGATATTCTTCGATCGATTTCCGGCTAGCCATATCAACGCCTGCTTCCCTCATTTCATTTACAATGCTTTCGCCGAGACCTTTGTTGTAGCCGCGCAGAGACGGGCCGAATCCCGGCACAAGACCCGATAAAATATCCCATATCTCCGGATACACTAACCTGCCTGTTTCCCGGGCGAGGGATATGTCGTCGTTCTCCTGAGTTAAAACCCGCTGACCTAGTTGGGCGGCCCTATTGAGATTTTTAGAATGTTCCTGCTTCAACTTGGCGAAGAGTTCCGCCTGTAACTCCGGGTGGTTGGCGTAATAGCGGACGTCCCAAGCTTGATGTTCGTTTCCCGCCAGAATCTTATCCGCAGACTTTCCGATATTTATCTCCTCATATCGGCGCAGGAGTTCATCATCCCGCATCAATAGAATGGCGATCTTATTCTGAGTTTCACTATCGTAACCTTCTATCCCGCCATCGTATAAATCTTCAAATGCGTCGGCTATGCTGCCGAAGAAGCCGGTGCCTTCGCCATTAGTATTCGGCGTTTCCTTGTCGGCACCCACGCCCGTCGCCGGGATAGGATCATTTTTTCCCGCATCATTCCGTTTCCGTCGCTTTCTCGTTTCCCCAGCCTCCTCGATCGCTCGCGCGGTCTCGGCCCTCTCGATCATCGGCTCGCCATGGGTCTTGAAGAATTCAACAACATTGAAGCGTTCGCCGCGCGCTTCGGCGGCCTTCCTGGCGGCGTTGAGCTCTCTCTGATATGCCGCCTTCGCCTCTTCTCCGAGTGCCGGATCATTGTTGCCGTGGGTTTGCCTGTCCGTGAGGTCTCCGGCGCGCGACCCAGCGTCATGTCCGGCGCCACCCCGAAG
>JAPYQV010000035.1 GCA_029937205.1 Alphaproteobacteria bacterium | reverse complement strand
ATATTTGTAACCGCAACCGACCGCCAAATCCGCACCGGCACCGTTCAAGTCAACCGCAATGGCACCCGCGCTATGGCTCAAATCCCACAGACTGAGCGCCCCCTTGGCCGCCGCCGCCGCGCTGATGCGCGCCATGTCATGGATCAGACCGCTGCGGTAATTGACCTGGGTCAGGGATACCACCGCCGTGTCGGAATCGATGGCGCCCGGGATTTCGTCCGCCGCAACCACGCGGCGCTCGACCTGTGACCCGAGAAATTCGCCGACGCCCTCGGCAATATAATTGTCGGTCGGAAAATTGTCGCTGTCCGTCAGCAATATTCGACGCCCGGGGCGAAGCGCAAACGCCGCCGACAGCAATTTGAACAAATTGACCGAAGTGGAATCGCAGGCCACCACCTCGCCCGCTTCCGCGCCGATCAGGCCGGCAATTTTATCCCCGACACCGTACGGCAAATCTATCCAATTCGCGTCGTTCCAACTGCGGATAAGGCCGCCACCCCATTCTCCGGTAATAACGCCGCGCGCGCGCTCGGCTGCAGCTATGGGCAAAGCGCCGAGCGAGTTGCCGTCGAGATAGATCACACTCTCCGGCAGATCAAATCGCGCACGAAAATCGTTCAGCGGATCATTGGCATCCAGGGCGATACAATCGTTTCTTGTGGTCATGGCCGGATATTGCCCTGAAATTGCGGGGAATGCACGGATTGCAGCAACCGGGCGGAGCGACCACAATCGGGCCAGGAGGTCGGCATGGCTGAGAATGGTAAAAAAGACGGCTTGCCCGAAGGCGCGGCGACGGAATTTGGCGATGCCATGAGCTATGGCGATTATCTCGGCCTGGAGCGTCTTTTGACTTGCCAGGAGCCACGCTCAGCGCATCACGACGAGATGCTATTCATCGTCATCCATCAGGCAACAGAGCTATGGCTGAAACTGGTGTTGCACGAGTTGAACGCCGCCGTGGCGCAGATCCGGGATGACGATCTGCCGCCGGCCTTCAAGATGCTGGCTCGAGTGTCGCGCATCCAGGCGCAACTGATCCAGTCGTGGGACGTGCTCTCGACCCTGACGCCGGCCGATTATATGACGTTTCGCGATGTGCTCGGCAACGCCTCGGGGTTTCAATCGCACCAATACCGCCTGGTTGAATTCACCCTCGGCAACAAAAACCCGGCGATGCTGGCGCCGCACCGCCATGACCCCGAAATTCACGCCCGCCTCAGCACCGCATTGCAGGCGCCCAGTCTCTATGAAGAAGCAATTTGCCTGCTTGCGCGCCGCGGCCTGGACATTGATGACAGCCAAACCGAGCGGGATTGGCACGAAACCCACCAGCCCAACGATTCGGTGCGCCGCGCCTGGCTCGCGGTTTACCGCGATACGGAGACCCACTGGGACCTTTACGAACTGGCCGAAAAACTGGTCGATCTTGAGGACCGCTTTCAACAATGGCGCTTCCACCATGTGACCACGGTCTCACGCATCATCGGCCACAAGCGCGGCACCGGCGGCACCAGCGGCGTGCCCTATTTGCGCGACGCCCTCAATGTGCGATTTTTCCCCGAGCTTTGGGACCTGCGCACGGAACTTTGAAACCTACTCAGAAAAACACGGTATCCGGGAGACAAAAATGAGCGGAAAAACGATCGAGATCACGGCCAATGATGGCGGCACGTTCGGCGCCTATCTGGCACTGCCTGAATCCGGTAGTGGCGCCGGGCTGGTGCTGCTGCAGGAAATTTTCGGCGTGAACCAGAATATGCGCGAGGTCGCCGACCTGTTCGCCGAGGAAGGCTACGTCACCATCGCACCCGATCTCTTCTGGCGCATCGAGCCCGGCATCGCCCTCGGTTACAGCGAGGCTGAATTCAAACAGGCCATCGAGCTGATGGGCAAGTTCGACATCAATCAGGGTATCGAGGATATCGGCGCCAGCGTGAAAGCCCTGCGCGCCCTGGGTGCATGCACCGGCAAGGTGGCCACTATCGGGTTTTGCCTCGGCGGCAAGCTGAGCTATCTCACCGCCGCGCGCCAGGATATCGATCTGGCGGTCAGCTTTTACGGTGTCGGCATCGAAGGGCTTCTCGGCGAATCAGAGGGCATCACCTGCCCGCTGCAAATGCATTTCGCCGACCTCGATCAATATGTTCCGGCGCCGGCGGTGGCGCAGATACGCGGGCATTTCTCCGGCCGCGACAATGTCGAGATCTATTCCTACGCCAATGTCGATCACGCCTTCTACAACCATTCCCGCGACTCAGTCTATAACCGCCCGGCCTCCATGATGGCCCATTCGCGCACCATCGCGGCGCTGCACAAGGCGATGGGTCCGCATTTCAATTTGGAGGCACTGTGGGACGCCCACCTCGGTTACGAATTCGCCAGTCGCAACACCGAAGACACGCTGGCGACCATGGTAAGCGAACCATACGTCAATCACATCCCGACCATGACCGGCGGCACCGGGGTCGAGGAATTGGGGCGATTTTACGCCAACCATTTCATCCCGAAAATGCCTAAGGACACCAGTCTTGTTCCCATCTCTCGCACCATCGGCGCCGACCGGGTGGTCGATGAGATGATTTTCAGTTTTACCCATGACGAGGAGATCGACTGGATGCTGCCCGGCATCGCGCCGACTGGCAAGAAAGTCGAAATCCCGCTTATTGCCATCGTCAATTTTCGCGGCGGCAAGCTTTACCACGAGCATATATACTGGGATCAGGCCTCCGTGCTGGTGCAAATCGGCAAACTCGATCCGGCGGGCCTCCCCGTCGCCGGCGTGGAAACGGCTGATAAAGTTCAAGACAAAAACCTGCCGTCCAACACACTGATGGCGCGTTGGGCCGAAAGCGCGCCACGGTGACTCAAAAACTCGTGAATCAAGATCACGTGAGTATGAAAATTGCCTGTATCGGTGTCGGCAATCTCGGCCGCGCCTGGGCGGCGATCTTCGCCCGCGCCGGGCATGAAGTGGCGCTCTATGACAGCGCAGCCGTCGCCGTGGCAGCGGCGCTCCCCGCCATCGAAAGCACCCTCGCTGCCATGGCCAAGGCTGATTTGGTCGCGGATACGAAAGCGGTGATGGCGCGCATCCGGCCGTGCGAAACGCTCGCCGAGGCCCTTGTCGAGGTGGACTATATCCAGGAGAGCGTGATCGAGGATGTGGAAGTTAAGCGCAGCGTGTTCCGCACGCTTGATGACCAGGCGCCGCCCGACGCGGTGATCGCTAGCTCCGTCTCCTCCATACCGCCCTCGGAATTCATGGCCAATCTCAAAGGCGGCGCTCGCTGCATCGTCGCCCACCCGGTCAATCCGCCCCATCTCATTCCGGTGGTCGAAGTGATGCTCGGGCCCGCGACCAGCGAGGAGACCTACGAGGCCTGCTGCGCGCTTTTGAGCGGCGTCGGACAAGTGCCGGTGCGGCTTAATAAAGAAATATTCGGCTATGTGCTGAACCGCCTGCAATTCGCGCTGATCAATGAGGCGCTGCATCTGGTCGATGGCGGTTACGTCTCGGCCGAGGATGTCGACAAGATCGTCAAATACGGCCTCGGCCGGCGCTGGGCCTTCATGGGACCGTTCGAGACCAACCATCTCAATGCCTCCGGCGGCATCGAGGAATATTACAGCAAGTTTCAGGGCGCCATCGGCGGCATCATGAAAGAGCTCTTTCTCGAACCCCATTCTCTCAGTCCGGAATTGATATCGCGCCTGGCCAAAGAGATGGAACGGACCACGCCGGTGGCGGATGTGCCCGCCCGCCAGGAATGGCGCGACCGGCAATTGATGGCCCTCACCGGGCATTTTGGAGATATGCGCCCGGCGCAAGAGTAGTTGTGCGCCACTCGCGGCCGCCCTATTTTGTGCGAATCTCAGGAGACAGAAATTAATGACGGAATCCGCCATATCCCGGCGCATTCATCTTGACGCCGTTGGCGGCGTGGCTGGCGATATGTTCGTCGCCGCCATGCTCGACGCCCATCCTGGCGAAGCTGACGGCGCACTGGCGGCCATACGTGCCGCGGGCCTGCCGCAATCCGTCGACCTCCGCGTCCTGCCCCATCACGATCACACCCTGACCGGGACGCGCTTCGACGTCATCCTGCCGACCGACAACGGTGCGGATGAACATACTCCCTTCCGCACCTTGCGCACCCGTTTGAACGAAGCTGAATTGCCGACCGGCACCCGCGACCGGGCGCAGGATATTTTTGCCCGTCTCGCGGTCGCCGAAGGCGCGGTGCATGGTGTCGACCCCGAGGATGTTACGTTTCATGAAGTTGGCGCCTGGGATTCCATTGCCGATATCGTCGGCGCCGCCCATCTGATCGAACAGGCCGGCGCGGCGCACTGGACAGTGTCATCACTTCCCATGGGCTCAGGCACGGTGAAAAGCGCCCATGGCGATTTGCCGCTGCCTGCGCCGGCGGTTGTGGAATTGTTGAAAGGCTTCACCCTCCATGACGACGGCCGCAAGGGCGAACGCATCACGCCGACCGGCGCCGCCATTCTCGCCCATCTCGAACCCGAGCAAGAAGCGCCGCACGGCCCTGAACGCCTGGCCGAAAGCGGCATCGGTTTCGGCACAAAGACTTTCCCCGGCATCAGCAATGTCTTGCGGGTGCTGGAATTCGATAGCCTGAGCGGCGGCCTCGCTGAGGATCACGTGGCCGTGCTGCGCTTCGAAATCGATGACCAGAGCGCTGAAGATTTAGCGGTCGGGCTCGACAATATCCGCGCCCTGGATGGCGTGCTCGATGTCCTGCAAACGGCGGCCTTCGGCAAGAAAGGTCGCATCGTCGCGCAGATTCAAATACTCGCCCGCCCGGACGCACGCGAGACGGTGACGGCCGCCTGTTTCAACGAGACCACGACGATTGGTCTACGCTGGGAACTCAGCCGGCGCGCGATATTGGCGCGCGAACAGGCCGATAACGTTAAACTGGTAACACGCCCTTCCGGCGCGGTGACCGCGAAGGTGGAAATGGACCGATTGGCGGATAGCGAAGGCGGCCATGCCGGCCGTATGGCGCAAAAACGCCGATCGGAAGATAATGCGCTAAACAAGAAAGAGCCGAATGACTGAGTCTGATTTTCCGGCGCTGCAAGCGCTACAGGATGTGTTGCGCGAAATTGAACACGCGGCCATTGCCGTTAGCGGCGGCGTCGACAGTATGACGCTGGCCACTGTCGCCGGACGCATGCCGGGCAACAATATCGAGATTTTTCACGCCCTTTCACCGGCTGTTCCGGTCGATGCCAGTGCGCGGGTGCGGCGTCATGCAGAGCGTGAATCGTGGCGCCTGAACGAGATCAATGCCGGCGAGTTCGACGATCCGAAATACCGCGACAACCCGGTCAACCGGTGCTTCTATTGCAAATCCAACCTCTACGGCACCATTGCCGCACACACCAACGAGACCGTCCTCTCCGGCACCAACCTGGATGATCTCGGCGATTACCGCCCCGGTCTTGAGGCCGCCCATCGCCACGGTGTGCGCCATCCCTTCGTTGAGGCTGAAATCGACAAGGAAACCGTGCGTGCCATCGCGCGGCATTTGGCGCTCGACGATCTCGCTGAGCTGCCGGCGGCGCCCTGCCTCTCGAGCCGGGTCGAAACCGGCATCCGCATCGAGGGCGATCAATTGACGCTGATCGACGCGGTAGAAAAATTCGTCGCCCGCCGCCTGAAGGCGCAAACGGTGCGCTGCCGCATCCGGCGCAAGGAGGTGATCATCGAGTTGGGCGTGGACGAGCTCGAAGCCCTAGGCGAAAAAGACCGCAGCGAACTGCGCACCGTCATTTCCGCCATGTTCGAGGCCGACGGCATCGCCAAGCCGCTGGATTTCCGCCCCTACCGCATGGGCTCGGCCTTTCTCCGGCGCGAAGCGAATGGCTGAGCGCGATATCAAGCTCGACCTGGAGCGCCGCGAACGCCTCGGCTTCGACGAAGCCATTCTCTGCGCCGGCAAATCGAACGAACATATGGCCGCCATTCTCGAAAAGGCGGGCGCGGACAGTCTGCTGCTGACCCGCCTGGACGCGGACGCCTTGAAGGCGCTGCCGCCAGCCCTCGCCGCACGCATCGATTATGAGCCGCTCTCCCGAACCGGCTTCTTCGGCAGCGTCGCGGCACCCGCCGGCGAGGTTGAAATCGCCGTCGTCACCGCCGGCACCTCGGATGTGCGCGTCAGCCGCGAGGCGGCGCGCACCCTCAGCTATTACGGCGCGCCGTGCTTGGAGATCAGCGATGTCGGCGTCGCCGGCCTGTGGCGCCTGATGGAGCGCATCAATGAGATCAAGCGCCACCGCATCGTCATCGCCGTGGCCGGGCTCGACGCGGCGCTGCCCAGCGTCATCGGCGGCCTGGTGCCGGGCCTGGTCATCGCCGTGCCGACCTCAACCGGTTACGGCGCCGCGCGCGGCGGCGAAACCGCCCTCTACGCGTCGCTCGTGAGCTGCGCGCCAGGCGTGGTGGTGGTCAACATCGACAATGGCTACGGCGCCGCCTGCGCCGCGCTTCGCGCGCTCAGAGGCGGCAGCGCCTGAGCGCCAGATAAAAAGGTGGCAGCGTCATGAGACTGAAAGGCAAAGTTGCTCTGATCACCGGCGGCGCGCACGGTGTCGCCGGCGAGATGATGGGCATTGGTGGCGCCGCCGCCGGCATGTTCGCCCGGGAAGGCGCCGCGGTGGCGATTGCCGACCTGAACATGGAGGCGACGCAACGCACGGTGGCTGAGATCGAACAAAACGGCGGCCGGGCGTTGGCCGTTCCGCTCGATGTCACCGACGAGACCCAATGGGTCGCCGCGCTCAAGCAGGTGACCGCCGAACTAGGCACCCCGACAGTGCTTGTCAACAATGCCGGGATCGCCGAGCTGGCCGATGTGGAGGAAACCACCGTTGAGATGTGGGACCGGCATCAGGCGGTGATGAGCCGCGGCGTGTGGCTCGGGACCAAGCATGTGGTCGCCGGTATGCGCCAAACCGGCGGCGGCTCGATTGTCAACGTGTCCTCCATCCATGCGATCACCGGCACCCCCACCCTGGCTGCCTACCACGCCGCCAAGGGGGCGGTGCGGAGTTTCACCAAGATGGCGGCAATCCAGTACGCGCCGCAAGGCATCAGGGTCAATTCGCTACACCCCGGCTACACCCTGACTCCGATGACGCAGCCCGGGTTCGAGGATCCGGTGATCGGGCCGTTGGTGATGTCGCGCATCCCCATGGCGCGCCTTGCCAGGCCGGAAGAGATCGCCGCCGGAATGCTATTTCTCGCGTCCGACGAGTCGTCCTACATGACCGGCGCCGAACTGGTCATCGATGGCGGCGTGACGGCGCAATAGAATATTTCTTACGCCGGCGCGCGGGCACCGGATGGCTTGCCGGCCAGGATATCGAGATCGCAACCCTTGTCGGCCTGCTGGACATGGGCGAGATGCAGCGCCAGCCAGCCGCGCTCGGCGCCGGGGTGCTGTGGCGGTGGCGTCCAGGCAACGCGGCGTTGCTGCAATTCCGCGTCAGAGACCAGCACATCGAGGCTGCGCGCCGGGACATCGAGACGAATACGGTCGCCGCTTTGGACCAACGCCAGCGGCCCACCGACCGCCGCCTCGGGGCAAAGATGCAAGACAATGGCACCAAACGCGGTGCCGCTCATGCGCGCGTCCGAGATACGCAACATATCCTTGACCCCGGCCCGGGCGAGCTTTTTGGGGATCGGAATGTAACCGGCCTCCGGCATACCGGGCGCGCCGATCGGTCCAGCGTTGCGCAGTACCAGCACATCCTCCGCCGTGACGTCGAGCTCGGGATCGTCGATGCGCTCGGCCATATCGTCGAGCGAATCGAAGACCACGGCACGGCCTTCATGGCTGAGCAGTTCCGGCGTGGCGGCGGAATGTTTGATGATCGCGCCGCCCGGCGCCAAATTGCCGCTGAGGACGGCGATACCGCCTTCGGCGTGCAGCGGATTGTCGCGCGGGCGCACTACCTCCTGCGGCCAGGCCGGCGGCGCAGCAGCCAATTCCTCGCCCAGCGTGCGGCCGGTCACGGTCAGACAATCGAGATCCAGCAGCGGCGCCAGTTCGCGCAGGAGCGGCGCCAGGCCGCCGGCCTTGTTGAGATCCTCCATATAGTGAGCGCCGGAAGGTTTGAGATCGACCAGCACCGGCGTCTCGCGGCCCAACCGGTCGAGCGCGTCATAATCGATTTCAATGCCGAGGCGGCCAGCCAAGGCGGCCAGGTGAATCACGGCATTGGTCGAACCGCCGATGGCGAGCAGCACGCGAAACGCGTTGCTGAGGGCGGCAGGGGTGATGATCTCGGTCGGTTTCGGCCCGCCGGTTTCGATCATGCGGACGGCACAGGCGCCGCTTTCGCTGGCATTGCGCAAACGGTCGGCATGGACCGCCGGAATGGCGGCACCGCCCGGCAGCATCATGCCGAGCGCCTCGGTGATGCAGGCCATGGTGCTCGCCGTGCCCATCACCATGCAGGTGCCGGACGTCGGCATCAAGCGGCCCGAGATTTCATCGATCTCTTCCGCATCGACCCGCCCGCCACGATGCTCGCCCCAAAAGCGGCGGCAATCCGTACACGCGCCGAGCCGCTCTCCCCGGTGGCTGCCGGTCATCATCGGGCCGGTGACGAGCAGGATTGCCGGCACATCAGCGCTCGCCGCCGCCATCAATTGCGCCGGCACGGTTTTGTCGCAGCCACCGATCAGGACCACCGCATCGACCGGATGGGCGCGGATCATTTCCTCGGTATCGATGGCCATCAGGTTGCGGAACAGCATGCTGGTCGGGTTGAGAAAGGGCTCGCCGAGGGCAATGGTCGGGAATTCGATCGGCAATCCGCCGGCCGCGGTGACGCCGCGTTTCACCGCCTCGACCAACTGCGGCACGGTGCCGTGGCAACTCACCATGCCGCTCGCCGTGTTGGCGATGCCAACCACCGGGCGCGCCAATTCTTCAGCGCTATAGCCCATGGATTTGGCGAAGGATTTGCGCAGGAAGTAGGAAAAACCGGCATCGCCATAGCTCGTCAGCGAGCCGCGCAGGCCTTCACTTTTCTTTTTCATGTTTCCCTCGTCTCCCTGTGCCGGGAGCGTTGACGCAGCCCCGATTTGCCCCGATTATTTCGGCGCGCCATATAGATACAAAAACTAATCCGGGAGACGGCGATGGTCGAGATCGAATGCGTGGTGGACTGCAAGAATGTCCTGGGCGAGGGACCGGTCTGGTGTCCGGAGGACAAGGCGTTGTGGTGGGTCGATATCAAAGGCAAGTCGATCAACCGCTACACACCGGCCTCAGGCGATGTGAAAACCTGGCCGGTGAAGGAAGAGCCTGGCTCTCTGGCACTGCGCAAGAATGGCGGCATGATCGTGGCGTTTTACGGCGGCTACCGCGCCTACGATCTGGAAAGCGGCACAGCAGAGACTCTGCATGAAATCGAGGCCGATACACCCGGGAGCCGCCTCAATGACGGGCGCTGCGACCGGCAAGGCCGCTTTTGGGCCGGCAGCATGGACGACTTCATGGAACAACCGCTCGGCGGTCTTTACCGCCTCGACACCGATCTCAGCGTGCACAAGATGGAGAGCAATATCATCTGCTCCAATTCCCTCGCCTTCAGCCCGGACGGCACCACGCTTTACTATGCCGATCTCGGTATCGACACCATCTGGGCCTATGACCTGGATACGGCAAGCGGCGATATCTCCAACCGCCGCGTCTTCGCCTCGACCAAGGATATGCGGGGCAGTCCGGACGGCTCGGCGGTCGATTCGGAAGGCTATTTATGGAATGCCATGTGGGACGGCTGGTGCCTGGCGCGCTGGGCGCCCGACGGCACGCTCGACCGCACCATCGATTTGCCGGTACAGCGCCCGACCTGCCCGATGTTCGGCGGCGAGGGTCTCGACACCATCTACCTGACCTGCGCCAGCATATTCCTGAGCGATGAGGATCTCGCCAAACAACCGCAGGCCGGCGGCATTTTCGCCATCACCGGCACCGGCGCCACCGGCCTGCCCGAACCACGTTTCGCCGGATAATTCCGGAATGCATCGTGCATTCCGGCAAGCGTGACTACGCGCCCGAGTTAATACGAGGTAGCCAAGAGAGCGGATGCGCTCGCCCGGCGTCTGAGGGACCAAACGAAAAAGGAAACAGTCTTGATCGAAATAACCACACAGGTGGATTGCCAAAACGAGCTCGGCGAAGGGCCGGTCTGGTGCCCGGTCGAGAAGGTACTGTACTGGCTCGATATCAAGGGCAAAAGCATCTGGCGGCACCATCCGGCGAGCGGCAAAACGGAAAACTGGGCGACGCCGGAAGAACCCGGCAGCATGGCGCTGCGGCAGAACGGCAAGGGCCTGGTGGTCGCTTGGTGGAACGGTTTTCGTTTCTTTGATCCCGACAGCGGCGCGCTGGAAGTGATCCACGACCATGAGCAGGACAATCCCAACAGCCGCTTCAATGACGGCCGCTGCGACCGCCAGGGCCGGTTTTGGGCCGGCACCATGGACGATACCTATGCCAAGCCGTGCGGTTCGCTCTATCGCCTCGACGCCGATCTCGGATTTTCGGTGCAGGAAACCGACATCAACACCTCCAACTCAACCGCCTTCAGCCCCGACGGCGGCACGCTCTATTATTGCGACACGCCGGAAAATGAGATTTGGGCCTACGATCTGGACGTCGACAGCGGCACCGTCAGCAACAAGCGCGTCTTCGCCTCGACCAAGCATCTCGAAGGCGAACCGGACGGCTCTACGGTCGATGCGGAGGGCTATTTGTGGAACGCCATGTGGGGCGGCGCCTGTCTGGTGCGCTGGGCGCCGGACGGCAGCTTCGACCGCAAGATAGATCTGCCGGTGCACAATCCGACCTGCCCGATGTTCGGCGGTGACAATCTCGACATCATCTATGTCACCAGCGCGCGGGCGGAATTGAACGCGGCCCAACTTACCGAGAAACCGTTGGCCGGCAATGTTTTCGCCGTCACCGGCAGCGCCGCCACCGGCCTACCCGAGCCGCGCTTCGCCGGTTGAGATGAATTTATGAACGGCGGCGAGGCGCTGGTGGCGGTGCTGTTGGAGTATGGCGTCGATACCAGTTTCTGCGTGCCCGGCGAGAGCTACCTCACCATTCTCGAAGCCTTGCGGCAATCGCGCGCGCGCATCCGCCTGGTACTCAACCGCCATGAATCCGGCGCCACGCTCGCAGCCGAAGCTTACGCCAAGGCAACGGGCAAGCCGGGCATTGCCTTCGTCACACGCGGCCCCGGAGCCACCAACGCCTCGATCGGCCTGCATACGGCGAAGCAGGATTCGACGCCGCTGGTCCTCTTCATCGGCCATGTGCCGACCGGGGAAATGGGCCGCGAGGCGTTTCAGGAAATCGACTATCCCACCGCCTTCGGCCCGCTCACCAAGCGGGTGCTTGAAGTGTTGCGGCCACAGGATGTCGCCGAAGCGACGGCGAAAGCGCTGCACGAGGCGGTCGAAGGGCGGCCAGGGCCGGTCGCAATCGTCTTGCCCGAGGATGTCACCGAAGGCGACGCAGGCGCCGTGCAAATTCCAAAACCTCAACCGAGGGCAGCCCTCCTTCCCAATTCGGATGCCGTGGCAGAAGCCGCGCGCCTGATTGATACGGCCGAGCACCCCGTCATCATCGGCGGTGAACAGATCAATTTCGAAGGCGCGCACGCCGCGCTCCTGCAATTTGCCGAGGCCTCGGGCGCCGGTGTGGTTAGCGCCTTCCGCCGCCAGGATATCTTGGCCCATGAACACGCCGCCAATCTCGGCCATTTCGGCCTCCGCCTCACGCCTTATCAGAAGAATTTCTGGGCCGAATGCGATCTTGTCATCTTGGCCGGCGCGCGGCCCGACGGCGCCACGCTGCAGGGCCATTCCCTGCTGCGCCCGGATCAGCGCGTCATACATATTTATCCCGAGGCCGCGGCTTTCGCCCAAACCTCATCGCATGTGGCACTCCTGGCCGATACCGGTCTCAGCCTGGAAGCGATCCGCAACAAAATTTCAAGGCCGCCTTCAAACCTCCGTTTGGCATGGCGTGAAGCGTGCCATCGGGAGCATATCGACTACGCCACGCCGGGCCGGGACAGTGCGGCCCGGTGTCTCGGCGATGTCGACATGGCCGAAATCATCACCATCATGCGCGACCGCTTGCCGGATGATGCCTGCATCGTCAATGATTCGGGCGCTTTCGCCGGGTGGCTGCACCGCCATTTCGCCTATCGCGCGCCCGGCAGCCAGTTCGCCGCCTGCCTCGGCGCCATGGGCTATGGCGTTCCGGGCGCCATCGGCGTGCAATTGGCCCGTCCGGACAAGCCCGTCATCACCCTGGTCGGTGATGGCGGCTTTCTCATGACCGGGCAGGAAATCGTCACCGGCGTTCAGCAGAACCTGCCCTTTATTGTGCTGCTGTTCGACAACGGCATGTACGGCTCGATCGCCACCCACCAATACCGCCGGGGCGGGCGCGAGGCGATGTATGGCACGGTGATGAACAGACCCGATTTCGCAGCGCTGGCCAGGGCCTATGG
>JAPYQV010000034.1 GCA_029937205.1 Alphaproteobacteria bacterium | reverse complement strand
GTGTAATTATTCGTATTAATCATATTATTCCCAACGAAACTATTAAATCCGCAGCCAGCAATGGTTTCAGAAGACTTGCGCAAACCGTCGGGCTACGACATATTTTGCCGGTATCTCGGGGGGAGCCCATTAGCTGAGAGGTTGGCGTCGCCAACGACCCCGTAACCTGATCCGGATAATGCCGGCGTAGGAACTGGGAATTTGCCGCAAAAGCCCCTCTCCACTTCATTTCAGACCGCTCCCGGCATCGCTATGTCGGGTGTCAACCTGCGCTATGAGGGCGAATATCTCTTCAAAGGACTCGATCTGCGACTGCCGGACGGTGTTTGCAGCGCCTTGCTCGGGCCGAGCGGGGTCGGCAAAAGCAGTCTTCTCCGCCTGATCGCCGGTTTACAGCCCTTCGAGCCCGGTGGACGCGTGACAATCGGTGAAGTCGAGGTGCGATCCGGCGGAAAATCACCCGCCAACGTCGCCTACATGGCGCAACAGGATTTGCTCCTGCCGTGGCTCGACGCCCTCGGCAATATCACGCTCGGTGCGCGCCTCAGACGCGAACGCCCGGATGACGCCCGTGCCCGCGATCTGCTGCGCCAGGTTGGCCTCGCGGATTACGAAAATGCCCTGCCGGCGACCCTCTCTGGCGGCATGCGCCAGCGCGTCGCCCTGGCGCGCACCCTGATGGAAGACCGCCCCGTCATTTTAATGGACGAGCCGTTTTCCGCCCTCGATGCGATCACCCGCCTGCGCCTACAAGAGCTTGCCGCCAAGCTGCTGCGCGGGCGCACGGTTCTATTGGTGACCCATGATCCGCTTGAGGCGCTCAGGATCAGCCAGCGCATCTTCATCATGGCCGGGCGGCCGGCAGGATTGAGCGAAGCGTCATCGCCAAGCGGCGAAACACCGCGCGACCCCGCCAATGCCGCCCTGCTTCGCCAACATGCCGATCTGTTGCAGCGTCTAAATGCGGCGGATATTGATAGCCTGTCGGAGATCGGGGCATGATGCGCTTCCTTCGCCCGCTCATCATCGTTGCCGGCCTGGTGCTCATTTGGCAGCTTATCGTCTGGCTGAGCGGCGCGCCGCATTTCATCCTGCCCGCCCCGGCACGCGTCGCCGAAGCCTGGTGGACCCATCACGCCACGATTCTCGGTCATGCCGGTGTCACCCTTCTGGAAATCGCACTCGGCTTGCTCTTCGGCGCCCTGCTCGGCGCCACCAGCGCCCTCACCCTGGCTTATTTTCGCCCGGCGCGGCGCTGGCTGTTGCCGGTGCTGGTCGCCTCCCAGGCGGTTCCGGTGTTTGCCCTGGCACCGATCCTGGTGCTGTGGCTGGGCTATGGCATTGCCTCCAAGGTGGCGATGGCGACGTTGATCATCTATTTCCCCGTGGCGACGAATTTTTACGATGGCTTGCGCCGCACCGAGCCGGGTTGGGCCGACCTTGCCCGCACCATGGGCGCCAGCCGCTGGACGCTGCTGACGCGCATCCGCGTCCCGGCGGCCTTGCCGGCGCTGGCCTCGGGCCTGCGCGTTGCCACCGCCGTCGCGCCGATTGGCGCCGTGGTCGGCGAATGGGTCGGCGCCAGCGCCGGGCTCGGCTACCTCATGCTGCACGCCAACGCACGGGTGCAGACCGGCCTGATGTTCGCCGCGTTGCTGACCTTGGCTTTCTTCGCCGTGACTATCTATTTCATCGTCGACACCGGTCTGCGCCGGGCGCTGCCCTGGCAGCCGGATAACCTGCCGACGGAACAAGAGGAGTAAATTCGACAATGTTAATCATCACACTACGCCGGGTCCTGTTTCCCGCCCTGCTTGTCATTCTGCTTGGCGCCGGCAGCGCCAATGCGACCGACAAGCTCACGCTGCTGCTCGACTGGTTCGTCAATCCGGATCACGCGCCGCTGTTTGTCGCCCAGGAGCAGGGCTATTTTGCCGCGCACGGGCTCGAGGTCGAGATGATCGCGCCGGCCGATCCCAACGACCCGCCCAAACTGGTCGCCGCCGGCAAGGCCGATATCGCCCTCTCCTATCAGCCGCAACTGCATGTTCAAGTGGCGGCGGGCCTGCCGCTGACACGCTTCGGCACCTTGATCGCGACGCCGCTCAATACGTTGCTGGTGCTGGCCGATGGCCCGATCAAATCCATCGCCGACCTGAAAGGGCGCAAGGTCGGCTTCTCAATCGGCGGCTTTGAGGACGCCCTGCTGCGCGCCATGCTGGCGCGTCACGGCCTCACGCTTGACGACATCACCCTGATAAACGTCAATTTCTCGCTCTCCCCGGCCCTCCTTGCCGGGCATGTCGACGCCGTCATCGGCGCCTACCGCAATTTCGAGCTTAATCAGATGGCCATCGAAGGCCATCAGGGGCGCGCCTTTTACGTCGAGGAAGAGGGCGTGCCGAGCTATGACGAACTGATCCTGGTCGCCAACCCCGAACACATGGATCGCGCCGTGCTGCGCCGCTTTCTCGATGCGCTGGAGGATGGCGTGCGCTACTTGATCAACCACCCGGAAGAAAGCTGGCAACTGTTCATTCGCGGACGGGGTGAATTGGACGATGAATTGAACCGCCTTGCGTGGCGCGACACGTTGGCCCGCTTCGCGCTCCGCCCAGCCGCGCTCGATCGCGCGCGCTACACCCGCTTCGCCCGATTCATGCAGGAACAAGGCCTGATCCCGGAAGCTTTGGCCATTGAGGAATATGCTGTTGTGCTCGAATGATCCGTGTGGTCTATGACCGCCAATAAAGGCATAATTGGACGGCGAATCGGGCTGAATTCCTGAGCTCTTTGGCGGTTCGCGGAAGCTATCATCGCGGAGGGAATATTGTTGCACGCGGTCGGCCTGTTCGCGGTGCTGTTCGGCACTTGGATCGTATTGTCCGGCCATTTCACACCTTTTCTCCTTATCTCCGGTGCGATCTGTTCGGCGTTGACGGTGGCGATCACGCTGCGCATGGATTTGCTTGACCAGCGCAGCGACACCCTGGTCCCGCTGGTCGCAATGTGGCGCCTGCCGTTCTATCTGCTGTGGCTGGCCTGGCAAATCATCCTGTGGTCGCTGATTGTCTCGCGTAAGGTATTGGCGCCCCGCATCGATATCGATCCGGTGTTGGAACGCATTACGAGCGGCCAGCGCAGCGATCTCGCCAAAGTGATCTACGCCAATTCGATCACCCTCACGCCCGGCACCATCTCGACCGATGTGCGCGGCGACGAAATCGAAGTGCATGCGCTTACCCGCGCCGCCATGGAGGATTTGAAAGGCGACGATATGAACCGGCGGGTCAGCGCGCTTGAGTCCAAACCCGCACATCCGCGCAGGGGCACAAGCTGATGTTTTATGCCGCAGCTGCCGCGCTCATCGTCGCCATGCTGCTGGCCCTCGTCCGCGCCTTCGCCGGACCGACGGTTTATGACCGTATTCTGGCGGTCAATCATGTCGGCGCCCAGACGGTGTTGCTCATCGCCGTCATGGGCTTCCTCACCGGGCGGCCCGATTTTCTCGACATCTCCCTGCTCTACGCCCTGATCAATTTCATCGCCACCATCGCGGTGCTGCGCTACATCAAACGCGACCGGGCCAAGGCGGACACGGAATCATGATCCTTGATATTCTGAGCTGGATTTCGATTGCCATCGGCGTATTTTTCACGCTGGTCGGCGGCATCGGCCTGATCCGCATGCCCGACCTGTTCAGCCGCATGCATCCCGCCGGCATCCTCGATTCGACCGGCGCCGGGTTTCTCCTGTTGGGCTTCCTGCTGCAGGCCGATGATTGGTTGGTGGCGGTCAAATTGGTGCTGATTTTCGTATTCCTGCTCTTCACCAGCCCGGTGGCGACCCACGCCCTGGCGCACGCCGCCCTGCTGGATGGCCTCAAACCGTGGACAAAAGCGCGCAAGAAGGACCCGGAACAATAGACCTCTATCTCAACATAATTCTGCTGGTCTTCGTCGTCGCCACGGGGATCGCGGCGGTGTGGCTGCGAAATCTGCTCGCCTCAGCGATGGTGCTCGGCATTTACAGCCTGCTGATGGCGACGCTCTGGGTGGTGCTGGATGCGGTAGACGTCGCCTTTACCGAGGCGGCGGTCGGCGCCGGTGTGACCACCGTGTTGATGCTGCTCGCTATTGCGCTCACCGGACGCCAGGAAAAAAAGCGCCGCGCGCGGCCCTGGCTGCCGCTCGCGACCTCGCTCGGCACGGCCGGCCTGCTCATTTACGCGACGCTTGGCATGCCGGCCTTCGGCGATGCCACGGCGCCGGCACAGCTTCATGTCGCGCCGTATTATTTGGCGCGGGCCCAGGCAGAAACCGGTGTGCCGAATGTCGTCACTTCGGTGCTGGCCGCCTATCGCGGCTTCGATACGCTCGGTGAAGTGACGGTGATATTTACCGCCGGCATCGGTGTCCTGGTGATGCTCGGCGGTGCATCCAGGCGGCGGCGCAAACCTCCGGAACCGGTCGCGGGTGATTCAGCATGAGCGACTATCTTGTCCTCAGGGTGATCGCCAAGCTGCTCATTCCGTTCATTCTGCTGTTCGGATTTTATGTGCAAATGCATGGCGATTACGGCCCCGGCGGCGGCTTCCAGGCCGGCGTCATCGTCGCCGCAGCCTTCATTCTCTATGCCATTGTCTTTGACGTGAAGACAGCCCAGCGCATCGTGCCGATGGCTATTCTGGTCTCCCTCGCCTGCCTCGGCGTGTTGCTTTATGCCGGTGTCGGCGTCGCCAATTTGCTCTATGGCGGGCTTTTTCTCGAATACGGCGTCCTCAGCCACGATCCGGCGCATGGCAACCATATCGGCATTTTAATCATCGAGATTGGTGTCGGCACTGCGGTTGCCGCCGTGATGATGATCATCTTCTTCAGCTTCGCGCGGCGGCGCTGAGGGGCGAGCGTGGATATCCTCAGCCACATCAATTATTGGGCCGCGATTGCGCTCGCAGCGATCGGGCTCTATGCGGTGGTGGCGCGCGCCAATTTGATCAAAAAATTGATCGGCCTCAGCCTCTTTCAAACCGCGGTGTTTCTGCTCTTCATCACCATCAGCAAGGTGACCGGCGGCACTGCTCCGATTATGGATGCCGCCTATGAGATCTATTCCAACCCCTTGCCGCACGTCCTGATCCTGACCGCCATCGTGGTATCCGTCTCGACCCTCGCCGTCGGGCTGGCGCTCGCCATCGCCATCAAGCGCGAATATGGCACGGTCGAAGAGGACGATATTCACGCCGAGGACAGTGGCAAAGGGCCTGACGCGACATGATCGCCAGTCACCTTCCGGTCTTGCAGGTTGCGCTGCCGCTCATCGCGGCGCCGATTTGTGTGCTGCTGCGGCGCCCCGGCCTGGCCTGGGCCTTCGCCACCCTGGTGAGCTGGGCGCTGTTTGCAATATCGATCCTGCTGCTGATCCGGGTGATGTCGGACGGCGTCATCTCTTACCATCTTGGCGGCTGGGCGCCACCGTTCGGCATCGAATATCGCCTCGACGCGGTCAATGGTTTTGTCCTCTTGGTGATCACCGGCATCGCGGCGGTGGTAACGCCCTATGCGCGCCAAAGCGTCGCCCAGGAGATCGCCGCACCGCGCCACAATCTGTTCTACGGTATATATCTCCTCGCTCTGACCGGCCTCTTGGGCATCACCGCGACCGGCGACGCTTTCAATATCTACGTCTTCATGGAGATATCCTCGCTCGCAAGCTACGTGCTGATCGCCCTTGGGCCATCCCGTCGGGCGCGCGCCGCCGCCTTCCAGTATCTCATCATGGGAACCATCGGCGCGACCTTCCTGCTGATCGGCATCGGCCTTCTTTACATGATGACCGGCACGCTCAATCTGGCCGATCTTTCGGTCCGTATCCATGAGGCGCCGGACATGCGGCCGATTTATGCCGCCTTCGCCTTCGTCACCATCGGGGTGCTGATCAAGCTCGCGCTCTTTCCCCTCCATATCTGGCTGCCCAATGCCTATACCTACGCGCCGAGCGCCGTCTCGGCCTTTCTCGCCGCCTCGGCGACCAAGGTTGGCGCCTATGTGCTGCTGCGCTTCGTCTTCACGTTGTTCGGCCAGGAGTTTTCGTTCGAGCGCATGCCGCTCATGGAAATCCTCATGCCGCTCTCGCTCTCCGCCATTCTCGTCGGCTCCGGCGTCGCCATTTTCCAGAACAATCTGAAGCGCCTCTTCGCTTATTCGAGCATCGGCCAGATCGGTTATCTGGCGCTCGGCATCAGCTTCGCCTCGACCAGCGGGCTGACCGGCGCCATCGTGCATATTTTCAATCATGCCATGATGAAGGGCGGCATATTCCTGGCCCTAGGCTGCATCATGTTGCGCAGCGGTGCGGTTGAACTCCGTACCTTAAACGGCCTTGGCCGGCGCATGCCGTTCACCATGGCGGCGCTAGTGATCGGCGGCCTCGGCCTGGTCGGCATCCCTGGGACATCCGGTTTTGTCAGCAAATGGTATTTAATTCAGGCAGCGCTTGAAGCCGACCTGTGGCCGGTGGCGCTGCTCATTCTTCTCGGCTCCCTGCTCGCCCTGGTCTATGTCGGGCGCGTGATCGAAGCGGCCTATTTGCGCGCCCCCGCACCGGAGGCAGCGGCGCCGCGCGAAGCGCCCTGGCAGATGCTCGTCCCGACCTGGATCTTGATCGCCGCCTCGATCTATTTCGGCGTTCACACCGAGATCACCGTCGGTGTCGCCGAGCGCGCCGCGGCAACGCTACTCGGGAGCGCATCATGAGCGGCGGCGCGCTTATCCTCCTCGCCCTGGCGCTGCCCATCGCCGGCGCAATTCTCTTGAGCATCGTCGGACGTCACCAACTCTTGCGCGAAGCAACCTCACTGATTGTCTCCATGGCGCTGTGCGCCAGTGTGGCGGCGCTTGTGCCCGACGTGATGGCCGGCGGGCGGCCCGCCATCAGCCTGTTCGAATTCGCGCCGGGCCTCGCCTTCGCCTTCGAGGTCGAGCCGCTCGGCATGCTCTTTGCCCTGCTCGCCTCATTCCTCTGGATCGTCACCACCCTCTATACGATCGGCTATATGCGCGCCAATGGCGGGCCGCATCAGACGCGTTTTCATGTTTGCTTCTCAATCGCCCTCGCCTGTGCCGTCGGTATCGCCTTCGCCGGCAACATGCTGATCCTGTTCTTTTTCTATGAAGCGCTGACGCTCTCGACCTATCCACTCGTCACCCATAGCGGCACCGAGGAAGCGCGGCGCGGCGGACGGCGCTACCTGGCGATCCTGCTCTCGACCTCGATCATGCTGTTGCTGCTCGCCATTATCTGGACCTGGGTCGAAACCGGCACCCTCGACTTCCGCCCCGGCGGCATATTGATGGGTGCGGTTTCTGAGCCCGTCATGGCGCTCCTGCTGGTGCTTTATATCTTCGGTGTCGGCAAGGCGGCGCTGATGCCGTTTCACGGCTGGCTGCCGGCGGCGATGGTGGCGCCGGCGCCGGTCAGCGCGCTCCTGCATGCGGTCGCCGTGGTCAAAGCCGGCGTCTTCACGGTGGTGAAGATCGTGCTCTATATTTTCGGTCTCGATGCCGTGCGCGATTTCGCCAGCGGCGATTGGCTGCTCTATGTTGCCGGGGCGACGATTCTGATCGCCTCGCTGATCGCGCTGCGTCAAGACAATCTGAAACGCCGCCTGGCCTATTCGACTGTCAGCCAACTCGCCTATGTGGTGCTCGGCGCGGGCCTGGCAAACGCCCACGCGGTGATGGGCGCCAGCATGCATATCGCCATGCACGGCTTCGCCAAAATCACGCTGTTTTTCTGCGCCGGCGCCATCTTTACCGCGGCGCGCAAGACCGAAATCAGCCAATTGAACGGCATCGGCCGGCAAATGCCCATTACCATGGGCGCCTTCGCCATCGGCGCGCTGGCGCTGATCGGCCTGCCGCCTTTTGCCGGCGCCTGGAGCAAATATTATCTCGTGCTCGGCACGCTGGATGAAGGCTCTTACGCGCTGCTGGCGGTGCTGCTGGCGAGCTCGCTGTTGAACGCGCTCTATTTCCTGCCCATCGTGGTGCGCGCCTTTTTCCCAACCGGCGGCGCGCCGGTGCCCGCTGCCAGTGGCATTGCCGAGGCGCCGACGCTGTTGTTGATCGCAATATCGATTACCGCGCTGGGCTCGATAGCCCTGTTCGCCTATCCGCAATTCTTGTTCAACTTGCTACGGCCCCTGGTCGGGCTGTGAGGGGGAGACGGTGAGCAAGAAAGCTTGGATCGAGAAACGCAAGAATGTGGTGCTGATGGTGCGCATCTTCCTCGCCGTCAGCATCGTCCTGCTGCTGCTCGATCTGGCGATTAACCGCCATGCGCTGTTCACCTGGGAGGGCTGGTTCGGTTTTTACGGCTTCTACGGCTTTGTCGCCTGCGTGGCCTTGGTCTTTGCGGCCAAGGTCCTGCGCAAACTGATCATGCGGCGGGAAGACTATTATGATAGCTAGCCTGCCGCCCGCCCTTATCTTCTTCGCCGGCGCCCTCCTGGTCGCCCTGGCACCGGGCCGCCTGCGCCCGGCCCTGACGATGCTGGTACCACTCTTCGGCGGCTGGAACCTGTGGTGTGTGGCTGAGGGTGGCGGCGGCTTTGAAGTGGCGCTGTTTGACTATCAACTGGAATTGTTGCGCGCCGATAAGCTGGCGTTGCTGTTCGGCATTCTCTTCCATCTCGCGACGTTCCTGGCCTGCCTCTACGCCTTCCATTTGTGCGACCGCACGCAACAGGTCTCGTCCCTGCTTTATGCCGGCGGCGCGCTCGGCGCGGTGTTCGCCGGCGACCTCATCACCCTGTTCGTGTCCTGGGAAATCATGGCCTTCGCGTCCGTGTTCCTGATCTGGGCACGGCGCACGCCGCGCGCCAGTGCTGCCGGCATGCGTTACCTGATGGTGCAAATTTGCTCAGGCCTATTGCTCCTGGCCGGCGCGATATTACATATCTCCGAGACCGGTTCGGTCGCATTTGGTCCGATGGGGCTAGGCTCGCTCGCCGGCATATTGATATTTGTCGCCTTCGGCATCAAATGCGCCTTTCCCCTGGTGCATAGCTGGCTCACCGACGCCTATCCGGAGGCCACGCCGAGCGGCATGGTGTTCCTCAGCGCCTTCACCACCAAAGTCGCCGTCTATGGCCTGGCGCGGAGCTATCCCGGCACCGAAGCGCTGATCTATATCGGCACCGCCATGGCGATGTTCCCGATCTTCTTCGCGGTGATTGAAAATGATCTGCGCCGTGTGCTCGCCTTCAGCCTGATCAACCAGGTCGGCTTCATGGTGGTCGGCATCGGCATCGGCACCGAGCTAGCGCTCAATGGCGCCGTCAGCCATGCCTTCAACGATGTGCTTTTCAAGGGGCTGTTGTTGATGTCCATGGGTGCGGTGCTGCACCAGACCGGCAAGATCAACGGCTCGGAATTGGGCGGCCTCTACAAGACCATGCCGATCACCACCGGCCTCTGTATCGTCGGCGCGGCGTCGATCTCCGCCTTCCCGCTGTTCTCGGGCTTCGTCAGCAAATCCATGGTGATGGTGGCGGCGGCCGAGGAAGGCCATTGGGTCGTCTGGCTGTTGCTGCTTTTTGCCTCGGCCGGCGTGTTTCACCATGCTGGCATCAAGATTCCGTTTTTCGCCTTCTTTGCCCATGATTCCGGCATCCGCACGCGCGAGCCGCCACTTAACATGCTGCTCGCCATGGGCGCGGCAGCGGCGCTGTGTATCGTGATTGGCGTCTTCCCGAGCCTGCTTTATGGCTTCCTGCCGTGGGACGTGCATTACGTGCCTTACACGGCGGATCACGTGCTGAGCCAATTGCAATTGCTGTTCTTCTCGGCCCTGGCATTTGCCTGGCTCAATCTGGCCGGGCTCTATCCGCCTGAATTGCGGTCGCTCAATCTCGATGCCGATTGGCTCTATCGCCGCCTCGGCATGGGCACGGTGCGGCGCGCCGAGCGCGCCTGGAAAAAGGCGGAGCAAAGCGTTCAGCAGCTCATCGCCCATGCCGCAAGCGCATTGCATCAGGCGGCGGCGCAGCATTACGGCCCCCAGAGTGTGCTGGCGCGCACCTGGAGCACCGGCTTTTCCGCCCTCTGGGTGGTGATATTGCTCGGCATTTGCCTGATCCTGTATTATCTCTGATCGATGCCGGGCAAACGCCTTTTTTCATACCTGATTGCGCTCGTTGTGCTTGGCGCGTGCGGCGCTGTATCGCCGTGGCAGGCACCGCACTACCAGGAGCACCCGCTGGCCGGGCGTATCTGGAATGTGGCCGAGGCACGCTTTGCCGATAAGGCGGAGTTGATTGCGGCGCTCGTATCCGCGGATTTCATTCTGCTCGGGGAGACCCACGACAATCCGGATCATCACCTGTTGCAGGCGGAAATCGTTTCGGCTGTGGCGGGCGCGGGCCGCCGCCCGATGATCGCGTTCGAAATGTTCGACATGACGCAGCAACAGGCGCTTGCCGAGCATCTGAAGACGTCGCCCGAGGATTCAGCGGGCATTGCCGAAGCGGTTGGATGGCGTAAATCCGGTTGGCCCGATTGGCAATTATACCGGCCAATCGCGGCTGCCGCATTGCACGCCGGCCTCGAGATTCGCCCCGCCAATATGAGCCGCGCCCAGGCGCGCGGCCTGGCGCAGCATGGACTAGAAGGCGCGGAGCCCGATTTCATTGCCGGCCTGGGATTGGATGTGGCCTTGCCCGCCGAGCAACAGGAAAATGTGCGGCAGGAAATCGACGACGCCCATTGCGGCTATGCGCCGGCGGAAATGATCGACGCCATGGCCTTCGCCCAATCCGCCCGCGATGCCCATATGGCACGCACGCTGAACAGCGGCGCCAAAGAGGATGGTGCCATTCTGATCGCCGGCGCCGGACACACCCGCAACGACCGCGCCGTCCCCTTCCACCTGCGGCGCATGGCGCCCGGCCGCTCGATCCTCAGTTTGGCTTTTCTCGAGGTCAGTGAAGGCGCGCCATCGCCGCCGGCCTATGCCGCACCCTTCAACAGTCAATCCTTACCCTTCGACTATGTTTGGTTTACGCCGCGAGTCGACATTCGAGACGCCTGTGAGCGCTTCGAAGAGCAGCTCAAGAAAATGCAGGAGGGCAAGGCCGCGGCGAAAAATCAGCTGTGATCGCAACCGCGCCTTCTGTTAACCTTTGTGCGCCTTCGTTCTGAATGTGGGGCGGTACGTAAATGGCGCTAGCGAGCCGCGCGCCCACGCCACTGCACACAACAATTAGAGGCATGCCATGACCGATTGGTCGCCTGGTGCCAATCCGTTTCCCGAGGGCAAGATCAAGCAGATCAGTGATCTGGTCTATATCGGTGAACTGAAATTCGTGCGCCACGCTAAAGTGCATCTTGATAAACCACCGCATTCGCTGTGGCAGTTGTCGGAGGATTTCAGCGCCTCCATGACCATCCACCCGGCGGAAGGCGCGCCCTATCCGCTTACCATCACGGCGCCGCGCGGACTTTACACAGACCTTGCGTCCATACCGCCACCATTCTGGTCCTTCATTGGGCCGATCGGCAATCATTTGGAAATCAGCATTCTGCACGATTACCTCTACATGGCCTGGACCGACTACCGCGAGACCGCCACAAGAGAGGATTGGTGCTTTGCGGATAAGCTGTTTGCCGTCGGACTAAAAACCTCCGGTGCGAATCGTCTGAAACGTACTGTGATGTATCTCATCGTGCATTCGTGCATTGGCTGGGGTGTCTTCAAGGCAAAGAGCTACACGCTGAAAGAACGCATGAATGGCTGGCTGCCCCATCTGGAGACGGGTCACGGCCGGGAGGGGGCTAAGCCTGTGCCGCCTGTGCCGCCTGTGCCGCGCGCCGCGCACTGAAGGTGTGCAGGGTTAGGCCGGCGAACATCAAGACGGTGGCGCCCCATATGTAGGCGCTGTGCGCTTCGCCAAAAAACAGCGCGCCCCAGCCGAAGCCGGCGAGAACCGCAATGTAATTGTGCTGGGTGGCGAAGACCGGCCCGGCGAGACGCACCATTTCAAGAAAAATATAGAAAATCACCGCGCTCAGAAGCGCCGCATAGAGCAGGGTGAGGTCTCCCTTAAGCGAGGGGCCGGGGAAGAGATAAACTTGGCCGGTGGCGAACATCGCCGGCACCAGCAGCACGGCTGAACCCAACAGCAGGCCACAGGCAAGTGTCACGGAAGGCGCCGCCGGCGGACGGAATTTACCGGCAAACACGGTGACGAGGGAGAAGCTGGCCGGTGCCAGCAGGGCCAATAGAACCCAGCCGGCGGCCTCGGCACCGGGCAGACTGGCTTTGGGGACGATCACCAGCAACACACCGCCGAGACCGAGCAACAGCGCCAGCGCGCTGAGCGCGCGAAAGCGCTCCATTCTGAACAGGAGAGCGAACAGGTAGGTGAAGAGCGGCACCAGCACCAGGATCATGGTCATCACCGCCGACGGCAGATTGGGCGAGACATAGGTCAGCAGCGTGATCGGCCCGGCGATTGCGAGCCCGCCCCAGACAAAATAGGTGCGCAAATGCAGCCAATTCAACTGCAGCCAGGTGCTGCGCCCCATGAGGAGACAGGGCAGTAACAATATGAGGCCGCCGCCGAGGGAATGCCAAAACACGTAGGCGACATAGGGC
>JAPYQV010000033.1:9711-12663 GCA_029937205.1 Alphaproteobacteria bacterium | reverse complement strand
AGAAGATCGAGAGCGATCCCTCCAACGCCCAACTCCTGGTGACGGAGGGCGGCGGCTACCGCTTGGTGAGTTAACTCAAGGTTGCTCTGCCGCCGCGCGCCAGCATCACGCCAAGTCCCAACGCGGCAATCGCCGCAGCCAGACAAATACTACCGAATATCGGGCCGACAGCGCTCCACGCACCGAGCGCGAGCAGAATCGGCGGCAATAAAATGGGCCCGAGCAGAACGCCGGTGCTGCGTCCGGTCATGATAATGCCGAAAGCGCTGCCGCCGGCGTTGGCGGGACCGAGGATCACGCCCGGCGCGGCAAAGAGACAGGTCGGTGTCATGCCGGCACCAATGCCAAAGACGACGAGCCCGGCCAGGCCATAGAGCGCGCCATTCAAATGCGGCAGCAGGAACCACACCGCCGCCTGGAGCACCAGGCTGAAAGCGAGAAGGGGCGCCAGCGGCACGCCGGCGCGCAGCAAAAATCCGCCGACGAGATTGAAGATCAGGACCAACAGCGCCGGCAGGCCGTAAACCAGGATGGCCGCTTCTGCGCCCAGGCCGCGGACATCGACGAGATATTGCGGCAGCCAGGTCAACATGGCGAACATCTCTGTCGACCACAGGGTGAAGATGGCTGCCACCAACACTAGGGTGAGGCGCTTGTGGCGGGAAAAATCGCGCAAAGGCGCCGGCCCGCCGTCCGTCACGCCACGCCGCCGGGGGACATGCCGGGCGCCAGTGCGCCATGCGAGAGCGATAATAATGACGGTCAGCCCGATGCCGACCCACCATATGGGCCGCCAGTCGCCGCTACCGGCAAAGGGGTGGGCGACCGCCAAGGCAATCAACTGTCCGAGCGGTATCCACGCCGCGATAATGGCGATGGCAATGGTCTTGTGACGGTGGCTGGCGCTGGCGCTGGCCAGGACCGGCCCAGCGATAGCGAGCACGGCGAAGCCGAGGCCCTCAAGCCCGCGCGCCAACAGCATCAGCGCGATGTTCTCTGGCGCGCTCAGGGTAATGATGCTGCCGAAGATCAAAAACAACGCCGCTGCGAGCAAGAATGGCGGCATGCCGTAGCGCTGCAACCGGCTGCCGAGCAGGACCGAAGTGGCCAAACCAACCGCCGCATAAATCGACATAAATGCGCCGGCAGCGAAGAGACCGTAATCATATTGCTGCAACAGGAACGGCAGCACCGGTGGCAGCTTAAAAAAATGATAGGCGGCGAGTGCGCCGAGGCTGAGGCCGAGCGCGACGCCGAGCCAACTTGTCGGTGTCTCGCCTGGCGCGGCGCCAGGCGCATCAGTCGGCGCGGGCTTGGTCGGCATCGGTTTTTACGGTGCGCGTTGCGGTCTAGCGGCCGCTAAAACGCGGCGCGCGTTTTTCCTGGAACGCCAGGATGCCTTCCCGGGCATCCTCGGAGCGGAACGATTCAAGGGCGGCCTGGTGCGCCGCGTCCGCATTCAATTTGCCGGCTGCGATATCGTTGAGCAGTTTCTTCATGCCCTGCACGGCGAGCGGTGACAGCGCCTCTATGCGCGCCGCCAAAGCATCGGTTTCGGCGGCCAGTGCTTCGGGCGCCACCAGGCGGTCGAGAAAGCCGATGTCGAGCAGTGTCTCGCCGTCCATCGTCTCCGCCGAGAGCAGCAATCGCTTGGCGGTGCTGAGGCCGAGGCGCGAGACGAAGCGTTTCAGCCCCGGCGCGAAATAAATCAAGCCCAGTTGTGCCGGCGGCATGCGCAATTCCATGCCGGTCACGCCGATGCGGAAATCGCAGGCCAGCGCGATCTCACAGGCGCCGCCATAGACCGAGCCATTAAGGGCGCATATCACCGCCGGGCGGGCCGCTTCCAGCTTGGCAATGGTGCGCCCAAACTGATTGTCCTGCCAATCGGTGTGCGCGATGTCGCCAATCTCGAAGCCGGCGCAGAAACATTCCGTGCCGCTGCCGCTGAGAATGGCGACTCGAATATCCTCTTGCCCGTTGATTTGGTCAATCAGCGCCGCCAGTTGCGCCAAATCGGATTCGCGCAGGCGATTGTGCGCGGCCTCGCGCATCAGGGTCAGATAGGCGCGCTGGCCTTGGATGGAAAAGGAAATGGCTTCGGGCATAACATGTTCACAGGTTGAAAGCGGGAACGGGAATCCGCGCAAACCCTACTTCAGTCGGGCGCCGGAGGGTAGCCGGAAGAGAAAATAATATATGCAATTTGGGCTTTCGTCCGTGCCGCGCTTGAGGCAGACTGCGGCTCTATTTTAGAGAGCCAAATGGTAGGGAAAAGCGTGTCTGCAGAGGTTGAATTCTTTGTGCGCTTTTGGGGCGTGCGGGGGAGTATACCGTGCCCTGGCGCAGCGACGTCGCGTTATGGCGGCAACACGTCCTGTTTGGAAGTCCGTTGCGGCGAGCACCTGCTCATTTTTGATGCCGGCACCGGCTTGGCGGAACTGGGCAAGCATCTGCGCGGCGACGGCCCGCTCGACGCCGATCTCTTTTTCACCCACACCCACTATGACCATATCTGGGGCTGGCCGCATTTTTCGCCCGGCCTGGACGAGGACACCCGTCTGCATATCCGCGCCGGCCATTTGATCCCGGAATACCGTATTCAGGATCTCATGCTCGGCCTCCTGAAAGATCCGCTCAGTCCGCTCAATTCCGAAACGCTGCGCGCGACGATCACGTTCGAGGATTTCACCATTGGCGACACCATCAAGCCGCGGCCCGGCATTGTGGTGCGCACTGCCAATCTCAATCACCCCAATCGCGCCGCCGGCTATCGCATCGAATTCGACGGCCGCTCTATCTGTTACTTGACCGATCATGAGCATACCGAGGACGGCCCCGACGACGCATTGGTCGCGCTGACCAAGGTGGCGGATTTGGTGATTTACGATTCGACCTACACGGAAGAAGAATATCCCAATCATGTCGGCTGGGGTCATTCGACCTGGCGCC